>JAJRRR010000200.1 GCA_024279285.1 Planctomycetota bacterium | reverse complement strand
TGAGTTATGTGTATCCCAACGGAGACGAGATTGGTTTCTATGGGGCTTTCAGCAGCGATGACGATGTGGTCTCGGGCACATTTGTCGGAGGTTTATTGACCGGAACAGTCAATGCGGTCTGGAAACCCACCGACCAGTTCCGTTTCTTCTACCGACGCAACTTTGCCCCAGGCCAGTCGTGGAGCCTTTGGGGAGGGTTCACCGGATGGGGTGATGCCCTGATTGGTGCGGAGATTCGGGCGGCGTTGGGTCCCCGGACCGAGATCCTGGCCGCTTTCAACTATCTGTATCCACGTGAGCGAGCCTTGCAACGCATTGAAGAAGAAGCTTGGTTTTTGGGGGTGAGCCTCGTTTGGAAACCTGGTGGCACCGCTCGGGAACAGTGCGAGTGTGGGGCTTTCCTCCCTCTGCTCCCCGTGGCCGACAACGGCTCTTTCTTTCTGGACCATGAGAGTTTTGAATAGTTCAGTGCTGGGTTGAGCTTGTCTTAATCGGTTCCATCTTACTCTCCCAGACAGGTCGCATCCTGCCCCCATTTGGCCAACAGGGGGCTTCCGTCTTTGGGCGGAAAGGGGCTCGCGTGTGTGTTTATCTGACTTTTGTCCTTTCCAAGCAGAAAAACTCACAATTACCGCTGTTGCTGAGCAGAGGAAATCGTGGTTCTGAATGGGCGCTGCAAAAGAGGGAAGTTCAGAAGATCCTTCCAAACTAGGGCATCTTCGACCCGCCTGGACGGAGTTTGTTCACAAAGAGGTGATGAACATGAAAAGGTCCTCCACTTGGTTGCAAGTCGGATTGGATCTGGCCGCAGCGGCTTTTTTGGGAAGAGGAGCAGTTGATAGCTTGGGGTTGGGTCGTTTGGGCGAACCATTATCTTGTCCGGAAAAGATGCATGCTGCGAAGGCCCTCCGGAAAGAAATATACCGGTGGGGCAAAAAAAGATACCGCTCCAGGAGGGAAGCAAGCACTGCTTTCACCCATCTTTTTTCTATCTTGTGTGGAAAATGTGAAACTGCTGCCGATGCTGAACAATAGCTAAACCCCGAGTCCTTGGAAAACTCAACACGACCCCCGGGGGCATCGGGAGTGCCTGTCAGGGAAGGAGGGCGAAAGTAGCCCGACTCGGGAGGGTTCAGTCACAAGGAGGTTCAGACATGAGAAGGATATTTGGTTGGTCACTGGTCGGATTGTTTTTGGTCGCCACGGCTCCGGCGCTGGCTCAACAGATGGACACCATCTCCTACGCCGAGTATCAAGCCCTGGAACGCCGCATTGAGCAACTGGAAGCTCAAATGATGAGCGGCGGAGCCAGCGGTTATTGTGGTCAGTGCAATTCCAACTCCTGTGAGCATGTGGCAGCTTGCAACACCGAGTGCCACACTCCGGGGCTCGTGGCCGGTGGTGAAATCACCTGGTTGAAGGTCTTTGACTCCGAAGGCCAAGGAAGCAACTTTGCTTATCAAGCGGCTCCACGGTTCTGGCTCGGATACCAACGCGACGACGGTTTGGGTGTGCGTGCCCGATACTTTGAATACGACAAACAAGCCAGCACCCCTGGAAGCAATGTCTACGACGGATTCCACATGGTCAACTTTGACTTGGAAGTGACCGACACTTTCAGCCTGGGCAAGTGGAGCGGTTTGATTGCCGGTGGTGTGCGATTCTCCGAATATCGTGAAGAATACGACGCTGCTGGAACCGATTTTGAAGAACTCGCTGGTACGGTGTTTGGGTTGCTGGTCGGCGTGGAGGTGTATCGCCCCCTGACCGACAACCTCTACCTGTTCGGTCTGACCCGAGGCTCCATCAGCATCGCTGATGAGCGGGTTACCGAAACGGGTTTTATCCTGGGCAACGACTACACCTTCTACATCTGGGAATTGCAACTGGGTGCAGAGTATCGTCGCTATCTCAGTGGCACCGCCTACCTGTTCGGTCGGGTGGCTGCCGAGGCCCAGGTGTGGAGCGGCATCGGCGATGACGACTCCGAAGACATCACTCTGTTCGGTGGTCTGCTTTCCGTGGGTCTTGCCCGGTAGTGGGACCTGCGTGCTCGCCAAGCCCCCGCTCAGGCGGGGGTTTTTTATTATGCAGCTATTTCCGAACATTTCCCGGGTTTCGGCAGCGTTCCTTCCAGGAAGTTGCGGCCGGTTTTACCTAGAGGCTGAGTGGCAAACAGCCGGACAAGCCAAGTGTGCTTGCACCGTATCATAACTGATCTTGCTTTGGACATCCGTGCTGATTAGACGAGTCAGCCGCTTGGGTAAACTTTTCCACCCCTAAGGAGGGATTTCTTGCACCGCATGCACAGAGTTTTGCCGCACTTTCCCTTTGCAGGGTGGAAAATCCCACAGTTGTTGCTGGTGCTGAACGATAAATCCTAAAAGCTAACCCAGAGTCCTTGAGGACTGTGCTAGTGAAGTGTGTAAAGGTGGGAAAGGCCCGACAGGAGAACCAGGGTAACCTTCGGCCCATCCAGAGGGCTTCAGTCACAAGGAGGCTGTAACATGCGAAAGGTTTTTGGTTGGTCACTGGTCGGATTGTTTTTGGTCGCCACGGCTCCGGCGCTGGCTCAACAGATGGACACCATCTCCTACGCTGAGTATCAAGCCCTGGAACGCCGCATTGAGCAACTGGAAGCTCAAATGATGAGCGGCGGAGCCAGCGGTTATTGTGGTCAGTGCAATTCCAACTCCTGTGAGCATGTGGCAGCTTGCAACACCGAGTGCCACACTCCAGGCATCGTGGCCGGTGGTGAAATCACCTGGTTGAAGGTCTTTGATTCCGAAGGCCAAGGAAGCAACTTCGCTTACCAAGCGGCTCCGCGATTCTGGTTGGGCTACCAGTTTGAAGGCGGTCTGGGGGTGCGTGCCCGATACTTTGAATACGACAAACAAGCTAGCACCCCTGGAAGCAACATCTACGACGGATTCCACATGGTCAACTTCGACTTGGAAGTGACCGACACTTTCAGCCTGGGCAAGTGGAGCGGTTTGATCTCCGGTGGTGTGCGGTTCACGGAGTATCGTGAAGAGTACAATGCCGCAGGTACAGACTTTGAGGAACTCACCGGAGGACCGTTCGGACTGCTGCTGGGCTTGGAACTGTATCGGCCTGTCACTGACAACCTCTACCTGTTCGGTCTGACCCGAGGCTCCATCAGCATCGCTGACGGCCGCACTACAGAGACCGGCGCCATCCTGGGCAACGACTACAGCTTTTACATCTGGGAACTGCAACTGGGTGCCGAGTATCGCCGCTATCTCAGTGGCACCGCTTACCTGTTCGGTCGGGTGGCTGCCGAGGCCCAGGTGTGGAGCGGCATCGGCGATGACGACTCCGAAGACATCACTCTGTTCGGTGGTCTGCTTTCCGTGGGTCTTGCCCGGTAGTGGGACCTGCGTGCTTGCCAAGCCCCCGCTCAGGCGGGGGTTTTTTTATGCGCGCTTCGGACCCTCAGAATGCTGACCGGAGGTTTGTTCAAACCTTGGGAACGAAAATTTGCCCGCGGGGTTGGCTTGCTGAAACAATCAAGGGATAATGACCCCTGCTTTAGGGACGGTTGAAAGTGCGTCCAAGTTGAGAGAGACACGCTGGCATGTCTCGCCTGGAAACCGAAAACGGCATCACGGTTGTGGTTCTAGGTCGTCGCTACTCGGCTCTGGACTCTCAGGCTTTGGAACAGCTCCGAGAACTGTTCCAACGCGCTTTGGAGTCTTCCGCCACTGCCTGCCTGCTTCTGGATGCAGCACAGACGGAGTTTTTTGATTCGCAGTTCCTGGAGCTTTTGGTCCAGTTGTGGAAGCGTCTCCGAGAGCGCGGAGGCACTTTGGCGTTTTGTGCCTTGCGTCCAGAGTGTCGGGAAAGTCTTCAGGCCACCCGATTGGATACCATCTGGCCCGTGTTTCCATCTCGCCAAGAGGCTCTGGCCCGGCTGGCTGATTCCTCCTCTGGCACCACTTGAAGGGTTGCTCAGAGGATTTATTGGGGAGTCAGCCGGGCAGCGGCTTTCTCGTTCGGATAAGGCGATCGGGAGGGCAAGCGATCTAGTGGAAATAGCTTGGGCTGTTGCACCTGCACGCCGGTGATTTGACCGTAGATTTCCAATAGTTCGGCAAAGCTATATCGCAAAAAGTGCCATCGTTCTGCCGGAGGGTTGCTCGCCAAATAGGCGCGAGCCAAAGAAGCGCTCCAGGCGTCGTAGTCTTTCTGGCGATGGGTGTGCAGGTGGCATCTTCCGGGAAATCGCCGCAGGTCGCCGTCGAACCGTGGGCTGATGTGCCACAGTTCGTGGATGACAATAGTCAGTTTCTCTTCAAACGGTTGGTCCAGAAAACGCGGCAGATAGAAGTTGAGCAAGTAAAGAGCTTCTTGTCCGTCTTGGGTCAACACAGGCTGAATGCCCCACCAACATCCGCGCCGACGCTCCCAACGCTTGCCACCGGCAAAGCGCAGCGGAGTCAAGGAGGCTTGCAGCCCATGCAGCACTTGCTTCCTCGCCCGACGGATGGAAACCACCACTCGGTCCATGTCCACATGCTTCAGTTCTGGCAGCCGGATGCAGATATCCTGGCACAACTGGTGCATCCGACGGCAGAAATCCAGCCCCTTGGCCGACTTCAGATCGGCAGGATGTGTCATTGACGGGTCCCTTCCATGGGCCAGGGAAAGTCGCTTGCCCAGGTGCCACGATTATGGCCCAGCCCCTGGGCCATTGCAACGCGAATTTCTTGCCCCTGAAGAGCCAATGTTCCAAGACCGCCAACTCTTGCTCCTCACAGTCTAGGGGCGTTTGCAGCGATAGATGCGTTGCCAGGAGGTGCGGTTGGGTGTCTTAGGAGCGGGATGAGGTCCGTGTTGTTGCCGGACCAACCTCGTGCGTACCGCCACCACTTGATCCCAGGAGACCACGATCCCTCGGCTACGCAGGTGCTGTTGCACTTGCTCTGGCGAGGCATGAAGGCCCAGTTGAAGCCACGCCTGTGCGATTCTACGGTTTCGGAAATTACGGAAAGAGGGTTTCATCGGCTTTTTGGCCTGTTAGGCTTTGCAGAGCTTGGGTAGCCTGTTGATATTGGGCCCACACGCGTTGGAGCGACTTGGGAGCCTGGGCTGGAAACTCATCATGCCATTGTTTTTGGGCCAGGGCAAGCAAAGCTTGGGCCGATGGTTCTCGCCGAGGCCACCAGGGGAGCCAGGAAGGTAATGGGGGGTGTCCCAGTTGCTCGGCCACCCAACGCCGGTGCTTCTGAATCCCACGAAGACACTGGACCCGAGCTTCCACAAATCGCCGTGCTACTTCAGCCGCCTGAGCATCCCCCTGCAAATACACGGCAATGTCAAAGCTCTGTTGTGTCAGCAAGATGGGCTCTTGAGGGCTCCACACTCCCGAGCTTTCTCCCCAGGCACGACAATGCAACTGGAGCCAATCGGCCCGCCAAGCCTGCGGCACCCGAAGCACCAAAACCAGTTGGCGAGTCCCCCAAATCGGATACTGCGGATGAACCTTCAGTCGCCACAGAACTGCTTGGCGACGATTCAGCGTTCCGGCATGGACGATGGTTTCTTGGGGCGGCAGAAACTGATAACTCCACCGGCGTTGGCTTTTGCCTCCTGCTGCGGTGTTAAGCTGGACTGCGATGCCGGCCAAAGGAGCCGCTTGAGCCTTGGCGCCAAGTTGGTTGTCACGATTTCGCTCTACTTGCACAGACACAGGTCCAGCCAACGAAGTGGTCGTGATGGTGCGAGGGAAGAAATCCACCACTTCCCAACTGGCCCAGGGACTTTCCACCCGAAGCTCTACCTGCTGCAGTTTGGTTCGGTCCATTGGGTTGGGCACCAGAGAGACTTCCAGGGCCACTTCCACAAGCTTTTCTCCCTGGCCCAATGCTCCAGCCGGAGGAGGCCAGAGGCAATAGCTGCCCAGGTGCCGGGGGGCATCAAACAGAACCTCCTGGGCCCAAGCCCCTGGCCATCCCGCCACCAAAATCAGCACAAGTACCTTCAGCATAAGACCTTGCTGGCGGACCATGGCTTTCTCCGACAATTGTCCCCCGAAAGAATCTCTTGCCTCGTCCCTTGGGCATCCTACGCTGCTAGCTTTTGGGAGGACAATCGCTTCCCCCGGAGGCGAATTTCCCAAGCCCTCTGAGATGCTGCCGCTTGCCATTTATAAGTTGTTTTGTTGCAAGGTGTTATAGCACAACGGGCGATTCCTTGCATTCCGATGTTTTCCCGAAAAGGAGGCTTTCGGCCTGGGGAAGCCACTTGGCCAACAGAAAAATTTTCCACCATTTGGAAATTTTTGAGTCGCTCTAAGCTACCAAGGGCACAAGGGCTAGGGCATTTTCACTTTTCGGAACCGTTTGCCCGATGGGGAAAAAACTTGACGGTGGGGCCGGATGGGCTATCTTGTGGGTCAAAGTGGTTGTCAGTGGGGAAAAGTGGTGATTTGGGATGTTGCTACCTGATCCCCCTTTTACCGGGCAGTTCCTCCGAAGTCTTGACGACAAGGGTAGGGTGGCAATTCCCAAATCCCTGCGACGGTCCTGTGGCGAAAGCCTGTATTTAGCTCCAGGCACGGATGAATCGCTGGCTTTGTATCCCAAAAGTGTGTTTATTTCCCTTGCCGAGCGGATCAGCGTGGGCAATCCGGCAGATGCACAAGCTCGGGCGTTTCGGCGGTTGTTTTTTGCCCAAACACAAATGGTGAACTTGGACGCGCAAGGTCGGATACTGATTCCGGCCGAGCTTCTCCGACAAGCAGGGCTGAAGAAAGAAGTGGTGTTTATTGGAGTAGGGACGCACTTGGAACTATGGGATCGGGAGCGATGGGAACAGTACCTTGCTTCAAAAGCCATGCAATACGACAAACTTGCCGAACAGACTTTCCATAGCCAAC
>JAJRRR010000199.1 GCA_024279285.1 Planctomycetota bacterium | reverse complement strand
TCGCCAAGGTGCCGGTCATCATGGCTGCGGTGAACAAAATGATGTCCGATTCTTGAAGCGTGCCGGTGGCGTGGAAGCTATACCAGGCTTTCGCCATCCCCAGCAAAAACATCGCCAACGCCAGAGGCACGAAAATCCTCAGCGGGCGAAAGTACAACACCATACGCAACACGGTGCTCAAGTAAGACAGGGTGTCTTTGACCGGATGGAACTTGCTGCGACCGATCCGAGGGCGATATTCCACCGGGATGTACTTGACTGCATAGCCGTTGGTCAAAAACGCCAGCGTCATCGTGGTCACACAACTGAATCCATCCGGCATGACCCAAAGCCATTGCAACATTTCGTCGCGTCGGAAGGCCTTCATGCCGGTGTTCAGATCCGGGATGTGTTGGCCGGTCAGGTAGCAGGCCAGGCGCCCGATGGCCCATTTCACCACACGGCGCAACAGTCGCCAGCGGCCTTGTTCGCTGGTTCGGGCCCCGTTGACCTGGTCGTAGTGGGGAAAGTGTTTGAGCAGCTCAGGGATGGCCTGGGCCGGATAGGAGCCGTCGGCATCCAGCATGACCACATAAGTGCCCTGGGCGTGGCGAATGCCAGTTTTTCGGGCGGCTCCGGCTCCGCGACGATCCGGATGCTGAATCAGTCGAACCGGACATTGCCAACACTCTCGGACAAACTCTTGCACAATTTCAGCGGTGCGATCCGTGGAGCCGTCGTCCACCACGATGATCTCGTAGCGGAACTCCCACCCTTGGAGTGCTTCGACTACCTCGGTGAGCACCTGCCCGATAGCAGCTTCTTCGTTAAAAGCGGGCAGGAGCACAGTGACTTCGGGCCGGGCAGGCTGAGCCGGCACCACTTCCACCGAAACAGGCACCCATTGCTCCTGGGGAACCTGAGGAGACAACGATGGAGGTTTTAAGTCGGCGCCGCTGACCAGCGGTTCTCCCAGAGGTTTTTGGCTCATCTTAGACTCCATCCGTGGAATGTTCCGACCCAGGGGTTAGGAGGATTTTGCCGCGTCGGCATTTGAGGGTTCCGTTTCCCGGGTCGGCGAGTCATCCTTGGACTGCTCCAACCGGGGTACCACTTCGTAGGCTCTCAGTCCTGAAGGGGAAGCTATCACCAACAACGGATAAGGCTTGTCAGGCAAAACGGCAATGCCCTGGATAGGCTGACCGTAGTTGAAGCGGTCCAGGAGTTTTCCTTGGGCGGAAACCAGGTGGACGGAGGCGTCAGGGCCCACTGCGATCCAATGCCGCTTGGGTCCCAGCAGCCGAGCCGCCAGAATGGGCACCAACGAAGGATGGGGAGTGCCTGGGGGAAGCTCGTAGCTCCACAGCATCTTGCCGGAGAGCGTAAAACCGACCAGCACATCCCGATTCCCTTGGCCGGACAACGCCAGCCCGGCGTATTCCACCTGTCCGTCCCCGTCCAAATCTTCGGCCAAAACATGGTGGAACAACAACTGGCCGATGCGTAGCTCATCCTCGGTTTGTCCTTGGTGGTCCAGGATGGCAACCGTGCCTTGGGAGTGGCACACGAGGAGTTTGCGCTGCTTGTTTTTTCCCGGCGGAGTGGGCTGGAGCCAGAACGGATGATCAAACCCTCGGTTGGACCAAAGCCGTTTTCCTTCCAAGTTGGCTCCATGCACTCCGACCACATCCAGGTAGCTGACCAGCAGTTCCAACTTCCCGTCTCCGTTCAAGTCACTGAGTTTGGCATCAAGCACTCCCGGATGGTCTTTCACCTGGGGATAGTGGCACACCAGATTCCACTGCTGGTCAAACACATGGACTCGTTTCTGGGCCACAGCTCCCAAGACAAAGTAGCGTTTGCCCTCTGCATCGATGGCCGAGTGCAGATAGGTGACCACCTCTCCCTGCTCCAGAGGCAGGTCTTCTCGGGCAAAAGTGTTGCCTTGGGCATCCAAGGCCACCACGCGTTGCCAGTTGGCAATGACCCAAAGCTGTGGCTCTTGTTCCGCGTGAACTACGATCATGTTGCCCCATTGGGTCTGCTCACCCGGCAGCTCCCAGCGGAGTTTCAGTTGCATGCGTTTGGGCGGCGAAGCTCCTGCTGGAGCGGTGCTGGTGCCCGAGGCCGGAGCAGACTCCCCTTGGGGCAGTTCCATCATTTGGGCTTCAAAGGCTGCGATGCGTTCCTGCCACAAGTTGCGTCCCTGGAGCACTTCTTCAATGGTTTTGATCAGTTCTTGAGCGGCATGCCCGGTGGGATCAAAACCCAATTGGGTCCATTGAACCACTCCTCGTTTGTCCAACAGGAACTGGCAAGGGATGGCTTGCACGCCCAGTTGAGCCAGCAGTTGCATGTTTTGAGGGCGAGCCACGGGCACTTCCACCCCGAGTCGCTTCAGCACCCCGAGCACTTCTTCGTCCTTGACCGACGGATCATCGGTGCTGACGGCCAGGATGAGCACCTCCTTGCGATCTTTGAAGTGCTTATACACTTGGGCCAAAGTGGGCATGGACTGCAAACACGGCTGGCACCAGGTGGCCCAAAAGTCCAGCAACACCACTTTGCCTTGAAGCGACTGGGCATCGTAGCGTTTGCCGTCCAATCCGCGAAGATTCAACTGGCTGATTTTTTTGCCAAGCACCTGAGGCGGGGCGGGACCTATGAAGCGACGCACTTCTTTCCAGTTTTTGGGAAACGGACGAGCCAGCAGATCTGGATCCAGCGGAGCACCCAATTGGGCCTGGCGGAATTGGGCCACCAGTGAAAGCTCCTCCACCGGAGGGCCGCCTTGAGCAATCTGCTTGGCCAACTGCTCCACCGGATAGTCCAGTCGCCGCAACACTGCCGTGTTGTGGCCCACATAAAACCTCAACTCCCCATCCGGCACGCGAACCAGGACCACATGGCAGGTCTCCCCGTCCACTTTTTGAGGTTCCAGGAGTTTCAGCTCCTGGGCCAGTTGGTCCAACATCCGCTCGATGAACCCTTGGACCAGAAGCAACCGGACCTGGAAACTCTGTCCGGCTTCGCGGTTGGTGAGCATGAATTTCAGATACGGGTCAAAGTACAGGTCATCAGGTTCCAACTGGGGCGGGGCAGGCCGAGTGACCACATAGCCCGGCACATCCTCGTGCACCCCATAGAGCTTCTCCCCGTCGCAATAAACCATCCCCTCGTAAGAGCGCAAGAGGATTTTGTTGGGCCGCTGAAAAACCACGCTCATGGGAAAGCGGCTTTCAAACTGTTGTCCCCCCTGGCGATAGCGCAACACCACCTCGCCACGGTCGCTGTAAGTTGGAACCTGGGAATACACCTGGCCCATCCGTACCAGGATTTCCCGAGGATCAGTCAAGCGGTCAAAGCCTTGCAGGGGGGATTGATTTTGAGCCGCGGCGGGGGGGCGAGAGGGGGCTTTTGTTCCCTGAGTTGGCGCGGAGTTTGACTTTGCCTGGCTCCTCTGCCCGGAAGCAGTCGGAGCCGCAGGCTCGGGAGCGGAGCTTTTTCCGCACCCCCAAGCCACCAACCCTACTGCGGCCACGCTCATCCACCAGCGAACTTTCCACATCGCCTGGTCCCCAAAGTGCGCACCCACCAAGCCAACCGTGTCTTGCCGGCTGCACGGCTCATTATGCCGCAGAGGGCCAAAAGGGGTAAAGCTCAGCTTGAGACAACAGCCACCAGGAGTTCTTTTCCGGCCTCTGGCCCGACAAACCCCCTGCCCACTAAACTGAACTCACCCCTGGGCTGCAAGCAGTGCTAGCACACCTTGGCCTGTGGCTTGCTCGTTTTCCTCGGGAGGCTTGCAATGTCGGCGACCCTATGGCCCCCTTGGCTTTCCCCAGTGCCGGAGAAAGCGGTGCCGTTTTTGGACACGGTTCAGCCAGCAGGGTTTGGTCCCTTGGAACCGTCTTGGCAAGCCATGACCCAAGCTTGGGTCATCATTCCGCTGCTGGGCTGGAGTGTGGTTCGGATGGGAGGGCAGGAGCGCACGCAGTTTTTGCACAACCTGTGCACCAACGAAGTAAAAGCCCTCGGGCCCGGCCAAGGATGCGAAGCCTTCCTGACCGATCCCAAGGGCCATCTCGTGGCTCAGGTGTTCGTTCTGGTGGGCCAGGAGCAGTTGGAACTGGTGGCCGTGCCGGGCTCAGAGTCGGCCATTGTGGAACATCTGGAGTACTATCACATCGTGGAAGATGTGCACATTGAGGCGGTTTCCTCCGGCAGAGCCTTGTTTGTGCTGGCAGGTCCGGGCTTGGCCGAGAAGTGGGCCTCGTGGAAACTCTCCTGGCAGTCCAATCGTCCTTGGTCTCATCTTGTGCCGGAAGCTTTTCCTCGGTGGCAGGTGGCTTTGATCGATTGGCTCGCTGTGCCGGGAGCACTGGCCTTGGGCCCCGAAGAGGAAGCCGGCCGATTTTGGACATTCTGTTTGGAACAAGGGGCCACGGCCGTAGGCTGGGCATGTCTTGATCCGGCCCGAATCGCCCAAGGCGTGCCCTGGTTCGGCCAGGACATCACCTCGGAACATCTGCCTCAAGAAACCGCCCGAACTAAACAAGCCGTCAGCTTCACCAAAGGGTGCTATGTCGGCCAAGAGACCGTCGCACGCTTAGAGTCCCGAGGACATGTCAACCGCCAACTGCGCCTGTTGCGGTGGAACGGCCTTGGGGAAGTGCCACCGGTGGGAACTCCCCTGGAGTATCAGGGTCGTCAGGTAGGCCGGGTCAGCTCCGCTGCATGGCATCCAGGCTGGGAAGTTCCGGTGGGTCTGGCTCTGGTGCGACGCGAAGTCTTTGCTCCGGGCACCCAGTTGCAATCCCCCGCAGGCGCCTGCGAAGTGCTCCTTCCGCCAGGGCTGGAAACCTGATCCGTCTTGGCCCAATCACTTCCAAAACGCCACCCAAATTCCTCTGAGTTTTTGTCGGGCAAGGTGGGGGAACTTAAGTCGGTCCAGGGGGCTTTTTCTGCCACCTGCCCGGCCAAGATGGAGCCCCGAGTTTGGTTCAAGTACAATTTCCCTTGTGATCGCCTTGATAGGCCGTGGAAGTTTTAGTTGTCCGTTAGTCAACCCAAGGAAAAAGAGCACGCACAATGACGCGCTTCGTTTGGGCAAGTGTGTTGGTGATTTTGTTGGCGGGACAGGTTCACGGCGAACCTTCGGAGACCAAATCGGAGCAAACTTTTGATGTGGTGGTTTGTGGCGGCACTTCGGCCGGGATCGTGGCCGCGGTGCAAGTGGCCCGAATGGGACAATCGGTCCTGTTGATTGAACCCTCTGGCCATCTCGGTGGCATGACTACAGGAGGGCTTGGCTTTACCGACACAGGCAATCCTCGCAGTATCGGAGGATTGGCCCGGGAGTTCTACCACCGCATCTGGCGATGGTATCAAGATCCCAAACACTGGCGTTGGGAACGCCGGGAAGAATACCAAGGCCGCGGGCATCGCCCGGGCGAGCAATTGGCCTGGACTTTTGAACCGCATGCGGCTCTGGCCGTGTTTCAAGACATGCTTCGCAGTGCCCGGGTGCCGGTGTTGATGAATGCTCCCCTGGATCGCTCCCCAGACGGAATACGCAAAAAAGACGGAAAAATCCTGGCCATTCGCACTCTGGATGGGCGATGGTTTCGGGCCCAAATGTTCATCGACGCCACATACGAAGGGGACCTGATGGCCGCAGCGGGGGTGAGCTACACGGTGGGCCGAGAGCCCAACTCCCAATACGGAGAAACCTTCAACGGCGTGCAAAAGCTCCAGAATGTCAAAAACCACCGGTTTCTGGTCCCGGTGGACCCCTGGCGCGTGCCAGGAGATCCTTCAAGCGGGCTGTTGCCGGGAGTGCACGCCGATCCCCCGGGTGAGGAAGGCCAAGGGGATCATCGGGTTCAAGCTTACTGTCTGAGAATGTGCATGACCGATGTTCCGGAAAATCGCCGCCCTTGGCCCAAGCCGCCTGACTACGACCCTCTGGAGTACGAACTGCTGCTGCGCAACTTTGAAGCCGGAGACCATCGCCTGCCCTTGAGTGTGCTCCTGGTGCCCAATCGCAAAACGGACACCAACAACAACGGCGCGTTCTCCACCGACTACATTGGGGCCAACTACGACTATCCCGAGGCCGACTACCAGACCCGACGCAAAATCTACTTGCGGCACTTGCGTTACCAGATGGGCCTGATGTGGACTTTGGCCAACCATCCTCGGGTGCCTGAGAAGATTCGGCGCTATTTGCAGCGTTGGGGGTTGGCTCGGGACGAGTTTGCCCAAACCGGCGGCTGGTCCCCGCAGCTTTATGTCCGCGAGGCCCGACGCATGGTCTCCAGCTATGTGATGACTGAACACAATTGCCTGGGTACCCGGGTGGCTCCCGACAGCGTGGGATTGGCCTCCTACGGCATGGACTCGCACAATGTCCAACGCTACATCACTCCCCAAGGCACCGTGCAAAACGAAGGCGATGTGCAAATCCACGGTTTTTCCCCCTACCCGATCAGCTATCGCAGCATCATCCCTCGCCGCCAGGAGTGCACCAACTTGCTGGTGCCGGTGTGTGTTTCGGCCTCGCACATCGCCTATGGTTCCATTCGGATGGAACCGGTGTTCATGATCCTGGGCCAATCGGCAGCGGTGGCGGCCGTGCTGGCTTTGAGAGACAAAGTGGCTGTGCAAGATTTGCCTTATGAGAAACTACGGCGGGAACTGCAACGCTGGGGACAGATATTGCAGTGGGAAGGCCCTCGTCGCACGCTGCTTTTGCCGCAAAAACTGCCAGGAATCGTGCTAGATGAGACCCGTGCGGTGTTTCACGGCTCCTGGCACTTCAGCGGTGCAGTGAAGCCTTTCCTGCTGGGTGGGTATCGGCACGACGGGAACGAAGCCAAAGGGCACAAGGGAGCTGTGTTCAGCCTCGTTGTGCCTGAGGAAGGCTGGTACGAGCTACGGCTGGGCTACACGCCGGGGGTGAATCGGGCTGCTCGGGTGCCAGTGCAGCTCCACTGGTCCCAAGGCACTCGCACGCTCTTTGTGGACCAGCGCCGCAAGCCTCGCCATCACGGAGTGTTTGAACCCTTGATTAAGCTCCATCTGAAAAAAGGCGAACGCCTCACCGTGAAGATCAGCAACGAAGGCACTCGGGGGTTTGTGGTGGTGGACGGGCTGCAATTGGTGAAGGTGGCAAAGCCTCGCTAGCCGAAGATCCAGCGGCGGCCCAGGGCTTCTTTTTGAATTCGGGTAAGTTGCTGGATTCCCTGCTGGGCCAGACGCAACAACCGGTCCAGCTCCTCGCGCGAAAAGGTGGCTTCTTCTCCCGTGCCTTGCACCTCTACGAACCGCCCCGAACCGGTCATCACCACATTCATGTCCACCTGGGCCTGGAAGTCTTCCTGATAGTCCAGGTCCAGCAAGGCCTGATCGCCCAACAGGCCCACGCTCACCGCAGCCACGGAGTCTTTCAGCGGGAAGCGATCCGGATCGGGCAACTCCTTGCGCAAGTGGTGCAAGGCGTCCACCAGGGCCACAAAACCAGCGGTAATGCTCAAGGTTCGGGTTCCGCCGTCGGCTTCCAGCACATCGCAGTCGACGGTGATGAGCCGCTCGCCCAGAGCTTCCAAGTCGGCCACAGCGCGGAGACTTCGGCCGATGAGGCGCTGGATTTCGGTGGTGCGCCCGTCCACTTTGCCTCCCCGTTCGCGGCGTTTTCGGGGAGAAGTGCTGCCAGGGAGCATGTTATACTCGGCCGTGATCCATCCGCGGCCTTGACCTTCCAGCCAGGGGGGAAGCTCTTCTTCCACGCTTGCGGTGCACAGGATCATGGTGCGACCGGCCTGGGCCAGCACGCTGCCGGGGGCGGTGCGGGTAAAACGCCGCCGAAGCTTCACCGGACGCAGTTGATTGGCACGCCGACCGTCTGCTCGCATGGCTCCTTCCTCGGAAAGAAAAACCCTTTTCCAACATCTCTTTTGCTCGGATACTTAACACATACCCAGGGGTGCGACAAGCACCATCCCCGCACACTAATTTCCAAGCTATCAAGTACCGTGGCAGCCAAGCGTCCTCGGTTCAAACGGCACCGTTATCGCGTGGGTGTGCGTCGCGTGGCCCAAGTGCAGGCTTGGGAACTACTGCATCCGCGCTGCGCGCTGGAGCGCCAATTAGACTTAGAAGAAGTTCGGCAGATGATCCAAGCCGGTGAAGAAGACCTGGCCCGAGAGGAGTTGCTGTGGCTGCTGGAAGAATGTCCGGACATGATCGCCGCCCATGCGCTGCTGGGTCAGATGGCTTTGCGGAATGGGGACTATTCCTTGGCCCGGGGGCATTTGGGTCATGCTTTTCGTTTGGGCCTGAGAGCCTTGAAGCGGGCCGGAGATCCGATCCCGGTGCCCTATCGGTTGGAAGCCAATCGGGAGTTTTTGGAATCGGGCCGGGACCTGGCTGTGTGTTTGGAGGCGATGGGCAAGCCGGATTTGGCGGCCCAAGTACGCAAGGACCTACTGAGGCTAGACCCGTCCGATCCCTTTGGAATTCGCCCCTTGGTACGACAGTGGCATCAAAAGCACAACGGCCCCGATGCCACTCCCCCAGCACCAAAGAGCGCATAAGCTAATTTGAGTATGGGGCCTTCAGAGGGTCGCCAAGGCAGCCTCAGGTGCCCACCCCCCAAAGGATATACCAAAAATGGGGGGATAGCAAAAAGATTTGCTCTTATCTTGTGCCAATTGTGGGGGTTTTTTGCATTCCTGGATGGAAAAACTGATACACTAGACCGAGCAAAACAAATGGGCGGTCTTGTCCTCAAGCGCAGGTTCCGCTGCCCCAGCCTGTGCCCGGCAAGACCGCCCACCTTATTATGCTTTTAACTCCCTCACCCCAAACGGGGGATGCACTGGGATTTTTGACGGTAGCGGTCGCAGAATTTCTCTACTCTACATCAAGAATTTCCACATCGGGGCAAAGTTGGTGGATTTGTTGGGCGACGAATCTTCGGATTTGTCGGGCTGTACGCAGTTCCAGGGCGTGTTGTGCCACTTGTGCTGCTTGTGCTACCGTCACTGAAGAAGCCAGCTTTTTGACCAGGGGGATAAAAGCCGGACTCATGCTGAAGCTACGAAGCCCCATCCCCAGCAAAAGCAAAAAGCCACGAGGACTCCCGGCCATCTCCCCGCAGAGTGTCACCGGCTTGCCGGAGCGAAGGCAGGTGCGAATCAAATGGTGCAACACACGCAGCACCGCGGGACTGAGAGGCTGGCACAAGTGGCTCACCTTGGGATTGTCCCGATCGGCCGCCATCAGATACTGCACCAAGTCGTTGGACCCGATGGACACATAGTCCACCAAGTTCAAAAACGCATCTATGTTGATCGCCGCAGCAGGCACTTCCACCATCATGCCGATTTGAACGGGGCCTTGTGGTTTCCCTTCGGCTTGAAGCTGTCGCTGGCACCGGCGTACCAAAGCCCGAAGCCGCTGCATCTCCTCCACGATGGTGACCATGGGAAACAAAAGCTGGACTCGGGCTGGAGGGGTGGTCTGAATGGCTGCGGCTTGCAGCACCGCACGAATCTGGCGCTGGAAAAACTCCGGATGCTCAAACGAAAGCCGAATGGAACGCCAGCCCAAGAATGGATTCGCCTCCCCTCGGTGCCCCAAGTAGGGAATCGTCTTGTCCCCCCCTATGTCCAGCGTGCGGATGGTGACCCGATGCTGGGGGGCCTGAAGGATCATGCGGCGGTAGTTTTCCAGTTGTTCTTCTTCGCTGGGGACACTGGGGTGGGTCAGAAAGAGGTATTCGGTGCGATAAAGTCCCACCCCTTGGGCTCCCATGGCTTCTGCCGCTGGCAAGTCTCCTAGCCCGTTGACATTGGCCAGTAGTTCCAAGGGGGTGCCATCGGCAGTTTTGGCCGGCTGATCGCGGTTTTCGGCCAATTGGTGCTGAAGATGGACAAACTCGCGCTGGAGCTTGCGATAGGCAGCTTCGCTTTCCGGGTCGGGAGCCAGTACGACCAATCCCTCACGGCCATCTACAATGATCCGGTCGCCCGTTTTGACCTGGCGCAAAATGTCGCGCACGCCGGTCACGGCTGGAATGCCCCGGCTTCGGGCCAGGATAGCCGCATGGCTGGTAGGCCCCCCCGATTGGGTCACAATGCCCGAAACCTCGCAATCTCCCAGCGTGATGACATGCGAGGGAAGCAGTTCATCGGCCACCACCACCAGAGGTTCTCCGCCCAGGGCCCCCGGTCCCTCCTTGATCACCCGGGACAAGTGCCCACTGAGCCGCACGATCACATCCCGAAGATCGGCCAAGCGCTCCTTGAGAAAATCGTCCTTGGTTCGGGCAAAAAGCGTGGTGTACTCTTTTAGCACGCGTTGCAGCGCGGCCTGGGCAGTGCATCGGTGGCGGGCGATGCAATCGCGCACTTTGTTCAAAAACGCCGGATCGTGCAGGATGGCCTCATGAGCATGGAAGATTTCGGCTTCGCGGGGGCCGACCTGGCTGGCCACCTTGGCGTGAAGAGCGCGCAAGTCGGCTGCGGCCTTTTCCACCGCACGGTCAAAGGCCTCCAGCTCTCGGTGCACATCTTCTCCTCGGAGCGGTTTGCCCGACGCATCCACAAAAATCTCGTGGATGCAGTAGGCCACGCCTACCACCACCCCGGGCGAAACCGCCACACCGCGTCGCAACATCCTTTGCAAGCTCCCTTGCACCCGGAGAGGTTCCAGGGCCAGCTCCATGCCCCTTTTCCACTGTACCGCGTTTGCCCTGATGCAAAAGGGTCCAGAAAGCCCCAGCAACAACAGGATCAGTTCCAGGCTCAGAGGGACTTGACAAGGTCGTCCTGCAACTGGCGACTTTGCGCCCTGCGGCTGGCGACTTGCGGCGCCTGAACGGACACGCTGGTTGTTATATTGGAGGCCGATGCAAGTGGACGCCGCTTCTCTTAAATCTTCCCCAGCTAAAGCTGGGGGCTCGCCGGGATTCGGCTTGCGGCGTGCGGTGTGCGGCTACAGGGCTCATTCGATATATCGCCGCAGTCGGATGCCCCGATGGACATTCAGGTCCTGGCCGCGTACAAAGCCCATCGGCACACTGCGATCAAAGATGTAAAAAGCACGGTGGCGGACCACCTCTCCGGTGTCACTTCCCAGTTCTCGCCCCAGTTGGAACCCATCAGGTTTGCTGGCATCAGGAATCACTTCAAAGTAGCCCATCGTGATCCACACGGCGTAAACATTGCTCCGCGTAGTGGCCACATTGGCCAGCTTATTCAGCGGCAGGTAGCGGAACACCGGATGCAAGTTGGCATTGCGGAACAAGGCTCCGGATTGTCCGGCCCCAGGCGAGTCCCCTGGTCCAGCAGCCACGAACAAAGGCCGATTGGGCTGCTGAGGATCACGACGCAAGAAAGTGCGATGGACATCGGCCGTCGGGTCCGCAGGCGAGGGATTCAAACTCAGACCATTGGTACTCCAACGCAATTCCTCGGCAGCGTAGGAACGCAAGGGGTTGAAGAAGAAGGTGGGCCACCCTTGGCGATACACAGGCAAAGTGCCCGCGGCTCCTTGCAGGCTCGCAAGCACCTTGGGCCAGTGTTGGGCCCGAGCGTAGGTCGGATCACTCAACAAAGCGGCCAGCACATGCCCTTGGTCAAAAGCGGTGTTGAGGTTCACCTTGCCCGGCTCGCGGAAACGGCTCAGGAAGTTAAACGGAGGATGGAACCGATGGGGAACATTGGTGGCACCGCTCATGCTAGCCGGAGAGAACATCTGCTCAGCCTGGGCAAACCGCGAAGGAACATGCAAGTACTCCAGCACGCGATGCAATCGGGACTGAGGGGCAAACCAACTGAACATGCCTGTGAAGGGATAACTGACCGGGTCAAAGTCGTTTTGGGTAGCTGGCTGGCGTGGGTAGTCGGCCTCTTGCAGCACTCGGCTGGGGGGACCGCTGGGCACAAGCAAAAGCTCCATAGGGCTGACAAAGGGGCGATCCGGCCAAGGGAACCAGGGATAAGGGCCTCCTCGGGGTTCGCCGATGACCTGAGGAGGCACAGGATCGGCACTGGTCCAAGTGCCGCCGTTGGAGTCAATGGGCCCCGGTGCCGCTAAGCGGCGATGCCCACCGGGGGCACCGTAGCCGTTGAGAAAGCCTAAGCTGTGAATGAAGTTGTGCGGAGCGCGAGCGTCGGGGTTGGGGAAAAACTGCTTCCACACATTCCGCACCCCTTCGCCACTTCGCTCCTGGGAACCAAAGCGAATGGTCCCATTTTGACGCCTGGTGCCTCCGTTCAAGTCATCCGGGTCTTTGTTCGGGTCGGCTGCCTCACCGTTGTAAACCGACAAGTCCACCGGACTGTAGTCCACCACCAGATAAGGATTACGCGTCGGGTGGTAAGGCTCCAGCGGATTGGCCAAACGCAGCAGATACAAGCCCCGATAGTTGTCGTGGTGTCTTGTCTCACGCAAGTTGGGCGGATCCAAGGGAGCGTCCAGCGGGGGATCGTAGCGGTCCGAGTAACGCCATGGGGCTCCTTGCACATCCACATCCTCGCTGGTGGCGTTGGGATTGGGGTAGTAGTTGTTTGGCAAAGGCTCCGAAATGGTAAAGGGGCGCGGATAGGTGATCGGGATGCCCATCACCGGCTTGATCTGTTGGCCCATGGCCGGATAAGTGGCAAAGTGCGCCCGAGCCTCGGTGTTGACCACTGCCGCCGGAGGACGCGGCTCCGGTGCCTGCTGGTCCAAGAGGCGGATGTAGATCAACTGGTTCCTGGTCCCTCCCGGCCCGGAACGACCGATGCGAGTCAGCACACGAGGGCCGACCAGGCGATACTCCCCTGGACCGATGAGAAACATCTTGCGCACCACATCTGGCGGAGCCGCTCCCGGACCAAAAGTGCTGAACCCAATGGCCAACTCGGCATTTGTAGCTAGGGAGTCGCTTTGGTCCAAGCGGCAGTAGTAGATTCGGTTTCGGGTAGCCTCAGGACCGACGCGAGGATTGCCGGGAAAGAGATTGTCGGTGGTGAACCAGACGATTCGTTCTGCTTCGCCCGGATCGGTCCAGTTGATTACCAAAGGAGCTGCAAACAGCGGATCCTGAGAAGGCCGATTAAACCCTGCGCGAGTCGGACCCACCACAAGCTGCCACACCGGATAGCGTCGCCCTCCGGCTCCCGGGGGAGCCAAACGGCTCAGGTCCACGAAGTTTTGATTGCGATACTGGCCCCCCTGGGCCCTGAGCTCAGCCGGAGCCATGTCGTACCAAGGACGATATAACTCCACAAACACGGACCCCTGAGGGCGACGACGCTGGTCAAAGTCGTCATCCCATTCCGGATTGCCGTCCATGTTGGGATCCGGATCAGTGGGATCGTTGGGGTTGACGGTTTTGCCGTCACCGTCGTCGTTGTCCAGGTCTTCGGTGCGGAAGTCGTGCCAAGCCATCGTTTCGGTGATGAGCAACTCGGGCCGTTCGGCTCCCCAAACCACAGCCAGCCAAGGACGGTTGTCGTCCACAAAGTCGTAGTTGAGGTCCACAAAGCTCGGATGGATAGGCTCCCCGTTGGGCCCAAACGGAGCATCCCAAGCCACTCCATCACCGTTGTTGTCCACAAACGGCTCCAGGTCCACGAAAAACGGCGTGCAAATGGAGTCTGGATCCCGAAAATCCACCACATTCACCGCCCATTGAGCCAAACGACGAGCCACTGCCCGACGCTTCTGCAAGTCGCTCATGCCAGCAAGATCTAAATACAAAGTGGCTCCCGGCTCTTTCAACGCCATGGCCAGCATGTACAGATGACGCGCGTAAAGCTGGCGCCCCAGAGCATCATGAGCATTGATTTGTCCGTCGTTGTTCCAATCGGCCGGAGCTCCGGTGTAGGGGAGGGTTTCGCCTGCGCGTTGCTCAGCCGGTTCGTCCACCGTGCCGTTGTTGTTGTCGTCCCGACCGTTGGACCAAAGCCGATTCACATCCATCCGCTGGCCCAAACTCAAGCGGCTCACCTCCATGCGTCCTCCGCCCGGCGTTTGCGGAGCCAGCAACTCCTGAACCGACGCCCAAACATTTACATTAGTGCTCACATCCGTCTGGTAAATGATTTGCAAAGCCAGAAGTTGACCAAAGCTGGGCTGCAAGAGCCGCAAACGCTGCTGAGGATCGGCCGGGTCTAAACCCAACCACTGAGCGATTCGCTGGCGAACATTCTGATCCAACCGGTTGGGATAATCCCGAGCATCTCCCGGCTGAGCCGGAAGGAGCATCCGCCGCAGGTGATCGGGCAGTTGCACTGCCGGCACCGGCAAGTCGTAGCTTTCGGCCGTCAGCAGCCCTCGGCGATATTGGGACCACGGCACGCGACTAAACAAATCCGGCACCAACTCATGCAGCCGACGATCCAAAGAAACCGAGTCCCGATCATACAGCCGCAACACCAGCTCCAGCTCCTCGGCTCCAAACGGAACATCCATCACCTGAGGCGGCGTGCCTGGGGCAGTGCGCACTTGGTAGGGATCAAACTTGTAAGGATTGTCGTTGATTTCGTCGTTGGGATTGCCGCCGGCTAAGGACTGTTCCGTAGCCGTGAAGTTGGTTTGCACGGAGCTTTGGGTAGTGCTGACCTGCACCCACTGAGGCTGTCCGATCGGCGTGGCCCAAAGCAGAGAGTCCTCATCGAAATCCGCATCTCCGTGCCGATACCCGCCCAAGTACTCCGTGTGGCGCACCACGAATCGGGCGTCCAAGGGATCGGGCGCCGTGCCGGCCAATCCCGGCCGTGGTTGCGGTGCTTCCGAAGGCAGCCCATAGCGCCCCGGCACCTCTCGCCCCGACACTGCTGCTCCAAACAACAGTCGGCCAAGCTCGGTAGGATTAAACACGGTGCGCAGGTTCACTCCCGCAGGTCCATATCCCTGCCCGCGAGGAAGTTGGCTGACTGTCACTCCCGAAGGCCAGGTCCAGGCCATGCTCAAATTAGGAGTTTGCAGCAGCGTGTGGCTGCCGTGGACCGAGAGGTTGAGCCGGTTATCCAGGTCCAGGCACAAGATGGCAAACAGGGGTTTATAAAGTCGCCCTTTTCGGTCGCGTGCCACCGGAAAGCCCAAGTCCACCCAAATACTGTCCGGCACTCCGTCCCCATCGTTGTCCACATCCCAAAGCACGGCGTCATATTTGCCATCACCGTCCCGATCCACCACGCCAGGGATCATTCCGGCAGGCAAGGGAGTGTTGGACTCCAGCAAAGCCGTCAACTGGGGATTGACATTCTGACCAAACACCGGATGCAACGAGCCCAAAGGACGCAAAATCCAGCGTCGTTTTTGCTGAGGGGGCAACCCGGCCAAGGCGTTGACCAGAGCCGGACGATGCAAGGAGGGAATGAGCACCAGCCAGCGGTTCTGCAAGTTAGGAGCAAATCGAGGGTCGGTGCCCGTCCAAAACCGTCCGGCTAGAATCCAGTTGTTCAGGTCCGGGATGTCGTAGTCTTCGTCCGCTCCACCTTGCGCATCAGGCCCTCCCAACCGAGGGTTGAAAGTCAGCACTCCATTGGCCGGATTCAGTGGAAATCCGACGCCATTGAACGGGCGCCCGTTAACGACGAAGAATACCCCCTGGGGGTTGCTGCTTTGATAGATCGCCACCAATTCTTCAGCTTGCCGAGGAGCTTGAAGGAGAAATTGAGCCATTTGTTGAGCGGGATCGTACTGATAGCCCACCACGCGCACACTTTCCCCATCGGCCGGGCCGCCCACAAAAGTCCACACACAACCGGTGTAGTAGTCAGGGAGAGGGGCCAGAGGATTCCAAGGGGCACTTTGCACACGTATGACCAACAATTCGTGCACTTCGCCCCCACCGATTTTTTGAGGGTGGAAAACCGTTGGCACGGCCAGCTTGGGCAAAGGAACCACCGCGGTGCCGTCGGTACCGTAGAGATCTTCCAACAAACTATGAGGCCCCAAAACCGACAAGCGGTTTTCGGTGCCGCGGGCCACCTGGGCCATGGCTTCGTCCAGAGCTTGTTGCCAGTTCTGGTCCCAGCGGCGGTGTTTGGCCACGGAACGGGAGACGGATTTTTGATACCGGGCCGAAACGACCCAGGTCATCGCCAAAAGCGACACTAACACCAGCACTCCGATAATAGCCAGCAGCAACACACCGCGTCGTTGATGGGCTGGTTGGTACCGGCCTAGGTGCATCTCTTCACCTCCTTAAGCAATGTGCCGCCCCTGGCCCGCTGGAAAATTCCAAAAAATCTTTAATCAAAAACCACTAATCCACATGAATCACACGGTCGTGCACTGCAACCACATCCGGAACGAAAGTAACAGTCACATCATACGGTGGAGTAGCGCCGAGCAATACGGGCCATTGAGGCCCATCCAGCCTCAATAACACCTCCGAGGAACCTTGAAGCTCCACAACTGAAATGATCCGATACCACTGATAAAACAACACATTGCGTACTCCCCCACCGGGCCACGCCCACGGCATATCACGCGAAACCAAGATCCACCGATCTGGCACCAGCAGTTCCCGAACTGCGTTTGCCGAGTTATTCTGCGGCAGATTCAGAAGGAGTTCTCCCCCGGGGGGGAAGATCCGTCCCTGCCACTTTTGCTCCACTTGTTCTAAATTGCGCCGCCAAAACACCACCACCGAAACGCGCCATGCGCGCCACTGGTTGGGATTGGGTTGCCCGGTGGCAGCGGTAGTCATGGCTTCGGACAAATTGGGTTGGACCATCACCATCCAGGAAAAGAGGCCCTCGTAGTACTGAGTTGCATTGGGATCCAGGTAGAAGATGGGCAGAGCTCGGGTACCTGGGCCCACCGGCGATGGCTCAAAAATCAAGTCGTCTTTCAACAAGAACACTTCTTGAGAAAGTGCCCACTGAACCTGAGGGGAACCTTGTTCCACCGGAGCCCAACTGAGCCGTTGAACATCCCGAGCCAAAGAAAATATTTGTCGCGGAGCAATTCCCAAAAGTTCACGCTCATTGAGAAACAAAGGATCTAAGACCACTGGATCCCAGGGAGACTGAGTGGCAGCAGGCACCCAAGAGGAAGGGCGCACCATCTCCCGGGCAATGATTTCCTGCACCGCCGCTTCGGCACACGCTGCTGCCCGATCGCGCACATTGGCTTGAGCAGCGTATTCGTTACCCACCACCACAAGCATTGCTGCCCCAAGCATTCCGATGGACAGCACAAAGATGCCAATGAGCACTTCCAGCAAGGTCAACCCTTGCCGCGGGAGCTTCGCGGTGGTTTGAGATTTCAAATTGAGAAATCGGGCCAACACGGCTACCCTCCCCCTTCGCTGTCCCAGGAACGAATAAACCGCAATGCGTCCAAAAGGTCCGGAACGGCATTAGTGGGATCTGGCCCAGCATTGATGGCGGTCATAACTTGCCCTGTACGGCGATTTACACCTACCCAATAGGTTTCCGTATCAAGAAGATTCCGCGTGTGTCCTTGAGCATTGATTTGCTCTACTTGATCTTGAGTCCCTACCATCAGAAAAACATCTCCGTGAAGCAGACCGAAAGTAGGATGCAGCACAAGCATTTCTCCTTGAGGGGTAAAAGCAATGAGCACTCCGTTTCCGTTGGGGTCCATCAAAGGAGGCATGTTTGTTGGTCCCAATTCAATCCTGGATTGGAGCAAATCCACCACAACTCCCTCGGGCAACTCCAGAGGCTCAATGGTGCTGAAGGTGAGGGCATCAGGTCGGGGCATTCTTTGGACCCTAAACCCTCCTGGCACAACATCTCCAGGGCGAAAAGGAAACCGATTAGCTCCAATCGGATCCGAAGAACCAATGGTGGAAAGCCGTATGATCCAGTTGCGATATTGGAGGTAGCCTTGAGCATCAATCCCTGGGCTTCCACCCCCGCTGTCGTCTACAGAACCTAGGATCACATGCCAGCCACCTTTTTGGCCAATTTGAATTAAATCCCCTCGGCGGATTAAACCTTGCCATCCGGCATCGTTGACTCTGAGAACAAAATACTGGGGAAGTCCAGGTGGAGGAGTGTAATTCACATCTAAAATTACCGCCTGGGTAGGAACTCCGGAAAGTGGGGGAAGATTGCCGCCCACATAAGGGTCCGGAAGGGTCAATGTATAAAGCTGCACGCAGAAAGGTTGAGCAGTAGAAGCAGGATCAGGCCGATAGGGAACCAGCAACACACCTACCACTTGGCCCAGCTCCAACGCTCTGGCCCGGGCACGATGCAAATACAACTCCGTCTGTCGCGCAGCTTCTCGAAGTCGGCGCTGCTGAGTCTGGGGAGCAGCAATCCCTATGGCCAGCACCGTCAGCACCACCAGGATGAAAATCACCACCAGCAGCTCTATAAGCGTAAAAGCTCGCCGATGAGCAAGTGTTCGCATCATGGGGTTCGCACCTGAAGGAGCAAATTGTGGATATTGTCCCCTGCCGCTTCGGAATCTAAAATCGTCCCGCGCAACTGGCCCGAGTATTTTGTCAACGGATGCCAATCCCCAGAAACTTGAGACCACGATACATCTTCAGGATTGTTGATTCCGGCTGCTCCATCCGGACCTACCGAATAAATCAATGGAATCATAAACCCGGTGCGTCCAGGATTGGGATTGCCAGGAGCCGGAATGAGGTTACTTACTCCCAAAGGATCAAAGGGGTCTCGGGAAGCAGACGGATTGATATCCAGGTTAATTCCCTGAATGCGGAACCCTGGTGCCCAACGCAGCCATCGGATCGGCTGCCCCCAGCCGTCCAGAAACTCCAGCATCCCATCCCCATCGGTATCCCCCACCTCACGGCTACGCACAGGCAAGTCGTCGTCGCTTCGGGCTCCCACGGTGATGAACAAATAAAAGCATTCCGCACTTTGGTTCTCAGCAGCCACTGTACTGGCAGAACCACTGAGCCGCAGATTGTACACTTCCACCAGTCGGGAAGGCGGATTGGGAGTACCAACATATTGCAAAAAATCCGAATAATGATCCGGCATCTCCGCCTGCATCACTTGCCAGAGTCTTACAAGTCGCTTACGAGCGAAATCTTGATAAGATTCTCCGGGAAGCCGAATCACATCCAGACGGCGTGTGCGATAAGTTTCCCAATGATACATCGTGTATTGATGGAGCTTAGCAATGGTGTGCCGGGTTTGAGTGGCTCGGGCAGATTCTTGAGAAGAATACAATGCTCCCAACAAGACCGAAGCCAATACCGCGATGATGGTCAACACCACCATCAGCTCCACCAAAGTGAAACCCGGATTTGAGAAAAGGCTAGGTTTGGAGTTGCTCATGGCTTCCAAGCTTCGCGTGAAATCATCAAGGCCCCTGGTCCTATGGGTTCACTGTGGCATCTTCGGATGCCTCGCGCAGCGTACCTTCGTAGAAGGTGGTCAGATTGTCCCAATCTTCCTCTGCATAATTGCCACCTGCTGGAAAGAATTTCAGAGCATTCGCCCCAAAATGCCTATCCAAGCCAGCACAGATGATTTGAATCGATTTAGGCTTGAGCCAACGGTAGTTGGAAGGAATCCCGCGAGCATAAGGCTTGGCTGCTCCCCAAGGGTGGGGCTGCACCGTAGCAGGCGGATAGAGTGCCTGAGCGAGGTATCTACGAGTCGGATCCGGATGGTTGTACCAGATAGGCAGGGCAGCAAAGTAGGCATAAGGCGGTTCTCGCCCGGGTAGAAAGCCGGGCGGATAGTACTCCGGCCATCCGTCCCCGTCGGCATCGGCCAGCCGGGTTTCGTCAAATTCAAATAGCGGCAAAGTGCGTGGCACGGGAGGCGAGGAAGTGGGAGGGATGAGCGGGTTGGCCGGGTTTTTAGCAAATCCGGCCGGCACACCTTGGGCGTCAGGCAGCCCACCCAGCCAAAAAACCAACGCCTCGGCAGCATCCAGTTGTTGCAAGGTTCCGCCAGCAGGAGTCAAAGGTCGGTTAAACAAGTTAGACGGCACCACAAACCGCGGAAATGCTTTGCGAAGGTGCCGAATCACAACCGCCTGAGCATAGTCCGTGCCAGCCACGGGGGTGTTCAACGGCACGCCAAAATCCGGCGGATACTCACCGTGCTGTTCCTTATACCGCTCCAGGGCCAGAGCCAGTTGACCCATCTCCAAGGAAATCTGAGCCCTTTTGGCTCGTCGCATCGCCACTGCCACTCCGGCAGTGATCATGCCGGCCAAAAGCCCAATGATGATGATCACAATCAAGAGCTCAACAAGGGTAAAGCCTTTGGTTCGTGCAGGCACGGGACGGAAGTTCAGGCACATGGACAGGCTCCTTCGCTTGAACCAAAGCCCCCGCTGTGGCCCTAGCGGCTCAGCTTGGAAATCAGCGAAATCAACGGCATAAACAAAGCAATCACGATAAAGCCCACCATGCCGCCTAGCACGCAGATCATGATGGGCTCAAGGAGGCTCGTGAGTGTGTCGGTCATCACCTTGACTTCTTCGTCGTAGTTGTCGGCAACTTTATAAAGCATGGTATCCAGCTCGCCGGTTTCTTCGCCCACATCCACCATGTTGACCACAATATCATCTACCACTCGTTCACGCCCTCGCAGCATATAGATCAGCATTCCCACCGGACCGGCCAAGAAAAATGCAAACCAGAACAACGTAATAGGATGGAAAGGAGGTTTAGAATACTCTTTCATCGGGGCTGCAATGCTCTCCCCTTCCCGAATGGATTCATAAACCTTGGCGTACATGTTCTCGTACATCAAGTTATTGCTTGTTTCCCGGGTGATATTGAGAGCTTCCAAAATAGGCACACCGCTGGCGATCAGGGTGCCCAGGGTGCGTGTGGTTCGGGCCATGATGTTTTTCTGGATGAGTTTTCCGAACACGGGCAGCTTGAGTTTGAACAAATCCCAGCCCAACCTTCCGTAACGAAAACTACAAGAAATAGCCACAAACAGGTAAATAGCCACTGGAGAGAGCAAGAACGCCCACCAGTATTCATACATGGCGTTGGAAATATCAATCAATAACTGGGTAATGGCGGGCAATTCGGCGTCAAATTCATCAAAAATTTTCTCAAACTCTGGTACGATTTTCATCATGATGAAAGTCAAAATCAAAATGGCCACCACGATCACCACGATCGGATAGACCATCGCCCCTCGGACTTTTCGCTTCAAGGATTCGGCTTTTTCCAGGAAGTCGGCCAGTCGTTGCAGGATGACTTCCAATGCGCCGCCTGCCTCACCGGCTTTGATCATGTTGATATAGAGCCGGTCAAAGGCTTTTGGGGCTTTGGCCATAGCTTCTGAGAGTGTGGCGCCACCTTCAATTTCTTCGCAAACGGTGATCAGAGCGTTTTTCAGTGCTCCGGGACGAGCTTGTTCTTCCAAAATCCTCAATGATCTTAAGATCGGCAGCCCGGCATCTTGAAGGATTGACAATTGCCGAGTGAAAACCGTTAGCACTTTTCGCTTAACCCGACCTATAGCAAAACTGCGCCGTCGTCGGCCTGTGGTATCACGAGCGCTGACTTTCTTTTGCGTCAGCTTGGTTACATAGTAGCCTCGCTGGCGTATCGTAGCATGGGCTTCTTCTTCATTGGGGGCTTCAATAATGTCGCGGATTTCAGCCCCCGTGGCGTCCCGAGCAACAAATTCATAAGTCGGCATGGCACCACACCCTGTCCGTCAAAGTTAGGCTTCAATAATCGTTTCCCGAATTACTTCTTCCGGAGTCGTAATACCGGCAAAAATGGCTTCCAGTCCGGATTCGCGCAGCGTGCGCATTCCATAGGATCGGGCAGCTTCGCGGAGCTGATCAGTGGGAGCGTTTTTCATGATCAACTCGCGCAGCTCCTCATTGAGAACCATCAGTTCAAAAATACCGGTGCGCCCGCGATAGCCCGTGTGGTTGCACGCATCGCACCCCCGCCCCCGAAAAATCTTCTTGCCTTCCAAGTCCTCGGGCGTTAGCTGCAAGTCGGCCATCACATCCGAAGTCATGGTGGTTTCTTCTTTGCAATGGGTGCAAATGGTGCGCACCAGGCGCTGGGCCAGCACGGCCTCCAAGGTGGCCGTAATCAAAAACGGCGGCACGCCCATATCTCGCAACCGCGTCACCGTGCTGGGAGCATCATTGGTGTGCAAGGTGCTGAAGACCATATGTCCAGTCAGCGAAGCCTGCACCGCAATCTCGGCCGTTTCCAGATCGCGGATTTCGCCCACGAGAATCTTGTCCGGGTCGTGCCGCAAGATAGATCGCAAACACGAAGCAAAGGTCACTCCAATTTCGGGATTGATGGGAATCTGAATGATTCCGTCCAGATCATATTCCACCGGGTCTTCAGTGGTGATGATCTTGTCTTCAATCCGGTTAAGCTCATTGAGCACGGAGTAGAGCGTGGTGGTTTTTCCGCTTCCGGTGGGTCCGGTCACCAAGACGATTCCGTTGGGGCGCCGGACCACATCGCGGAACTTGGCCAAGGTTTCCGGGTCCATGCCCACCTGATCCAAGTCCAGCTTGACCACCGAACGGTCCAGAATCCGCAGCACCACGCTTTCGCCGAACATGGTGGGCAGCACACTGACCCGCAGATCAATCGGGTGCCCGCCCACGGTCAGCTCAATTCGTCCATCCTGGGGCAAGCGTCGCTCGGCAATGTCCAGGTTGGCCATCACTTTCAGCCGCGTGGTGATGGCAAAAGCCAGATGCCGCGGCGGAGGGATCATCTCATAAAGCACACCATCGGCTTTGATGCGAATCTTGAACTCATCCTCAAACGGTTCAAAGTGCAAATCGCTGGCTTTGTCCCGGATGGCCAACAGCAAGACCATGTTGAGCAGCTTGCGCACCGGAGCGCTGTTGACCAGTTCGGTGACATCGGTCAGGTCAATAGGGCCTTCTTTTTCCAAGCGGCTGGCGGCCGAACTGAGGTTCTGATCCTTTTCAATCTCCTCCAGGATAGAGGCCATCGTGTCGGTGTCGGAGGAGTAGTAGCGGTCCAGGGCTTCTTGGATTTCGCGTTCGGTGCACACCACCGCACGGATTTCGTAGCCCAGGAAGTTCCGCAGTTCATCCAGGACTTGGATTTTTTGCGGTTCGGCGGTGGCGATCGTGAGCACCCCATCGCGGAAAGCCACCGGAATGACCCGATAAAGTTGGGCCATAGGTTCGGTGATGTGTTCCAGCACATCGGGGGGAATAACCGCCTCGGAGAGATGGAAGACTTGCAATCCCCATTGTTCGGCCAGAGCCTGGGCCAGTTGCTCTTCGCTGATCAGGCCCAAGTTCATAGCGATGGAGCCTAACAGCTCGTTGGGCCGGCTTTCTCGCTGCTCCTCCAGGAGCATTTCCAACTGGTCTTCGTCAATGAAGCCCAGATCCACAAACACCTGACCAATTTTGCGCATCATAGGCACTGGCCCTCACTTTCTTTATTGCTGCAAAGAAGCCCCCGCAGGAGGAACCGACTGAGGCACTTGGGTGCTGCCTTGGGGCATCATGCCAGCTTCGGCTTGTTCGATGCGTTTTCGCAGGTCGTCGGGGCGGTTGGCTTTGCTCAAGGCGGCTTCCTTGGTCACTTTGCCGCTTTCCCACAGCCCGTACAGATAGTCATCCAGCAAAATCATCCCGTACTTGGCTCCCGTTTGAATGGCCGACGGGATGCGGAAAACTTTGTTCTCACGGATCAGGTTTCCGATGCCGGGAGTGACGACCAGCATTTCAAACGCGGCGATGCGTCCACCGCCGATTTTGGGCAACAACTGCTGGCACAGCACGCCCAAAAGCGAAGTGGACAATTGCACGCGGATTTGTTCCTGCTGGTTGGTGGGGAAGGCATCAATAATACGGTTGATGGTTCCATCGGCGGAGTTGGTATGAAGTGTGGCAAAGACCACATGGCCGGTTTCGGCGGCGGTGAGAGCTGCCTCAATGGTTTCCAAGTCGCGCATTTCGCCCACCAGGATCACATCCGGATCCTGGCGCAAAGCTGCACGCAGGGCCGCAGCGAAACTGGGCACATCCACCCCCACCTCACGCTGGTTGATCGTGGAGCGTTTGTGTTCGTGGTAGAACTCAATGGGATCCTCAATAGTGATGATGTGGTGGTCAAAGTTTTCGTTCAGATAATTGACCAATGCGGCCAAAGTGGTGCTTTTTCCGCTTCCGGTGGGTCCAGTGACCAGGAACAATCCCCGGGGACGCTGAACCAGTTGGGTGCAAGGCCAAGGCAAGCCCAACTCTTCCACGCTCATGATCTTGTAGGGAATAATTCGCAGGACCATGGCCACATGGCCTTTTTGCTTAAACAGGGAGACGCGGAATCGGGCCTGCTTGCCAAAGGCAAAACCGAAGTCCGCTCCTCCCACCTCTTGCAGGGCTTGTTGGCAGCGATCGGGAGCGATTTGTTTCATCAGCGAGACGGTGTCGTCGGGCTCCAGCACTTTGGTTTCTAGCCGTTTGAGCCGCCCGTGGACCCGAAGCACCGGTGGTTGGCCCACGGTGATATGCAAATCACTGGCCCCTTGATCAATCACCGCCTGAAGCAGCTTGTCCATCAACAGCGAAGCCATCGTCGTCCTCCTCGGTGGTGAGGCAAGCGGCGCGAAGCGAAACCTGGGACCTGGAAAAGAACCGGTCCAGTGCTGAGGAACTGGCGAGTTGTCAGATGTGATGATTTCATCTGGAGTTGTGTGCCAAGTTGGCCCCTGCTTCTGGCAGCCCTGGCGCGACTATTATTCGCTAGCATTGCCGAGGGACTCAACCTTTTCGTTGTATTTTTGCCACAACATAAAGCTGGGGTGGCCAGTGTGCTGGAGCCTGCTTTCTCAGGAACCGGCCCTAACCCTGGGCAAGTTGCTGTTCTTCTTCGGTCCGCTTGGCCACGCGGAAGACTTCCTCCAAGGTGGTGATTCCCTGCATGGCTTTCATCACGCCGTCCTGGAACATGGTGCGCATGCCTTCTTGCATGGCCACCTTGCGGATTTCCTGGGTGGGGGCGTTTCGGTAGG
>JAJRRR010000198.1 GCA_024279285.1 Planctomycetota bacterium | reverse complement strand
GGCCTCTTTGGCCCAAGACGCGGCCAAACAGTGGACCGGCCGCTTCAACCCCCGACCCCTCAACCCCCAACTGCTGGAACAGCTCTACCAGGAAGCGTTTTGAACCCTGGAACTCCTCCCACGGAACGCGCCGCTTTCTGAATAGAAATGGCCAGCCCAAGGTGAGTCTTTGTTCAGGCTTATTGCAAGAGGCTACCGGATTTTTTTAGGTCTTGGGACTCGGGCCACACGGGCACGGCGGCGGCGTTGTTTTTTCAACCGAGACTGTTGCATGGCCAGAGCCTGAACATCCGTGCTCCCCTGACCTAAGTGTTCCTTGAGCAACAAGATTTGATCGCGCAGTTGGGCTGCCCGTTCAAACTCCAACGCCTCGGCCGCTTCCATCATTTCGCGCTCCAACTGCTGGATGGTTTCCAGGGTGATTTGTTTTTCTTCGTCCAGTCCGGCAGCCGCAGCCGCCTGACGATAGGCTTGAGCAGCCGCTTCAATCCCTTGATGAATCGCCTTGCGAATCGTCTGAGGGGTGATCCTGTGCCGGCGGTTGTATTCTTCCTGGAGTCGTCGCCGACGACGAGTTTCCTCAATGGCCCGACGCATGGACTCGGTGACCGTGTCGGCATAGAGGATCACGGTGGCGTCAACATTTCGGGCAGCCCGACCAATGGTTTGCATCAGCGAAGTCTCACTGCGCAGAAATCCTTCTTTGTCGGCATCCAGGATGGCCACCAGGGAAACCTCAGGCAAATCCAGCCCCTCGCGCAGCAGGTTCACTCCCACCACGCAGTCGTAGCGCCCCTGGCGCAAATCGCGTAGGATTTCCACGCGCTCAAAAGCGTCCAGCTCACTGTGGAGCCACTTGCAGGCGATGCCTTGCTGGTTCAGATAGGTGGAGAGGTCTTCGGCCAGGCGTTTGGTCAGCGTGGTGACCAGCACGCGCTGCCCTTTTTGGCGGCGCTGTTTGATTTGCTCAATCAAGTGCGGCACCTGATTTCGGGCTGGATGGACTTCGATAACTGGGTCCAATAGCCCGGTGGGCCGGATCACCTGCTCCACCACTTCGCCCCCGGTTTTTTCCAATTCATAAGGCCCTGGAGTGGCCGAAACATAAATCACCTGGTTGATCCGCTGTTCCCATTCGTCAAATCGCAAAGGCCGGTTGTCCAGAGCACTGGGAAGCCGGAACCCGTGCTCCACCAGCGTGGTCTTGCGACTGTGGTCCCCGGCGTACATCCCTCGCACCTGGGGAATGGTCACATGCGACTCGTCCACAAACAGCAAGTAGTCCTTGGGAAAGTAGTCCAGTAGCGTGTAAGGAGGTGAGCCTGGGGGACGCTGATCCAGGTGCCGGCTGTAGTTTTCAATGCCTTTGCAGTAGCCGGTTTCCAGGAGCATTTCGATGTCGTATCGGGTTCGGGCAGCCAGGCGTTGGGCTTCCAACAGCTTGCCTTGGCTTTTGAGTTCTTCCAGACGCTGTTGCAACTCCTGTTTGATACTCTCCACTGCTGCTCGGATGCGATGCTCTGGCAAGACGAAGTGCTTGGCCGGATAGATGAACAGTTCCTGGGTACGCGAGAGGACTTCGCCGCTTACCGGATGAATCAAACAGATGCGATCCACCTCATCTCCCCAGAACTCAATCCGGCAAGCGAAGTCTTCATATCCGAACCAGACTTCCACGCAGTCACCTCGGGCCCGAAATGTGCCCCGATCAAAGTCGTTGTCCCGACGCTCATACTGAATGGCCACCAGTTTTTCCAGCAATTCGTCCCGATCCAGTTGCTCCCCCTGCCGAACTGCGACCATCATTTCCTGATAGTCTTGCGGAGAGCCTAAGCCGTAAATGGAAGAAACGCTGGCCACGATGATCACATCCCGTCGGGTCATCAAGGCACTGGTGGCTGCCAGGCGGAGGCGATCAATTTCGGGGTTGATGGAGGCGTCTTTTTCGATGTAGAGATCGCGTTGGGGGATGTAAGCTTCGGGCTGATAGTAGTCGTAGTAGCTGACAAAGTAGTGCACGGCGTTGTGGGGAAAAAACTCCCGAAACTCCGCATAAAGCTGAGCGGCCAGAGTTTTGTTGTGCGAAAGGACCAGCACGGGGCGCTGGATCGCTTGAATCACATTGGCCATGGTAAAAGTCTTGCCGCTGCCGGTAACACCCATCAAAACCTGATGACGCTTCCCCTCGCGTAACCCTTGGACCAGAGCTTCAATGGCTTTGGGCTGATCTCCGGCAGGCTTGAAAGGGCTAACAAGCTGAAACTCCACTGCCAGGTCCCCCAGGTCGGTGAATTCCTGTTGCGATTCTTTTCTGCAAACAGCCAAGCAGAGCGATTCTCTTTTAATTCTAGGGCAATTCTCCTTAGCCAGCCATTGCGGTCCTGGGCATCTAACCGCCCGTTGAAAAAATCCATTTGAAATGGAAACGAGTTCTGGGATCCCCTGCGCCTTCTGAAAAAAGCGGCTCGACTGTGACTTCACCCTCCCATGCTTGTGTTTTTCAACGGGCTGCTAAGCCAAGGAGTGGGAATCTGGCAGCAGCGGCACACTCCACTCCCCCGAGGGAGCCGGAAGAGCCGGCGGAAGGGAGGTGTGTTGTTCAAGCCAGGTCAACAGGGCGGAAAATCCTTGGGGTCCTTTTTCCCAGATCAAGGCTGCCCCGAGCCGCTGTGCTTCTTGCTCGTGCCCCAGTTCCCAATGGCTGCTCATCATTGCCACGGGCACCTGGGGCCGATGCTCCCGAAGCCACCGGAGCAGTTCAAGTCCTCCAGGCCCGGGCATATGGCAATCCAACAACACCGCCGCCCAGGGAAGCTGGTCCAGCAACTCCAGGGCTTCCTGTTCCGAGGCGCAGATAGCCTGCCAGCCTCGTTGGGCCAAGGCATCAGCCAGTGTGGCTGCCCATTGGGGATCATCGTCCACGATCAACACAGCGGCAGGGAACATCGTTCGGGGCACTCCTATGGTGATCGTGGCAACAGCAAAAGGCCGTTGCCTCCCCTCAGGGGGCAACGGCCACCTCGGTTCGCGGCAAGTTGGCTCACCTTCTGGCCAGCCCCAACCTGCCTCGGGAACCCTGAGGGTTAGGCTTTCACAGGGATGCGTTTGGGTCGGGCCTCTTCGCTCTTGGGAATGCGGATTTGGAGCACTCCGTTGTGGTATCGGGCTTCAATGTGATCCCGATCCACACCCTCGGGCAAGGTCACTACCTGATGCAGCGAGCCGTATTGAAACCCGCCGTTGCCTTCTTTTTTCTCTTGTTTGTGTTCGGCTCGCACCACCAAGCGATTGCCGGAAACGGAGATGTCGAACTCCTCGGGCTCAAACCCGGGAGCAGCCATCCGCACCAGGTAGTGATCCCCTTGGTCTTGCAAGCCCTCAAACCAGGTTTCCCAAGGCCAAGCTTGGTTTTCCCAAGCGGGGCTGAGGAACCGCTGGAACAGGCGGTCCATCTCCTGGCGCAGGCTGGCCAAGGTGTTTTCCCACGGGTCGTTCCACTGCGTGGTGAGCTCTTGCCGCCGGGACCGCTTCCAAGGAATCAACCCGAACATGGCCACCACCTCCTCTGCTGGAGTCAAGGGAAGGGGAAGGCACGAAAGGGGGAAAGGCGGGGAGCCGGAGATCCGGGGGCCGGGACGGCTCTGAGAGAGAGAATCCCCCGGGTCCGGCTTCCCCAACCCAACTTGGCTCGCCTTTACTCGGACTTGACCTGGATGCGTTTGGGCCGCACCTCCTCGCACTTGGGCAAGGTCAGCTCCAACACCCCATTGCGGTACTGGGCGCTGATCCGCTCCGCGTCAATGTCCTCGTGAATGGTGAACTCACGATGGTAATCGCCCACCCCGTATTCGGCGTACAAGTACCGCTGGGTGCGGGGCCGAACCTTGCCGTGAATGGTCAGCAGCCCCTTTTCAAATCGTATGTCCAAGTCCTCCGGCTGAACGCCCGGCATGTCGGCATAAAGCCGAAGCTCCGTGTCGGTCTCCACGATGTCCACGCGCGGAACATAGGTCCGCTGGGCCTCGTGGGTAGTTTGGCCCACCGTGGTTTGTTCGGCTTCAGGACGACGAACCAACTCGGTCATGGCTCCACCTCCTTTTCGTTTCCTTCGGGTACGGCTCCTTGGCTAGTCGGCTTTGACAGTGATCTTGCGGACTCGGGCTTCAGCCACCTTGGGCAGTCGGATGGTCAACACGCCGTGCTTCAAGGTGGCTTCCACCTTGTCGGCATCCACATCCACCGGCAAGGCGATCACCCGAGAGAACTCACCATAGCCGCGCTCCTGACGGTGCCAGGTTCCCTCCACCTCCGGTCGAGTGCGTTTTCCTTTGATGGTCAGTTGGTTGCCCTGGCTGACATAAATCTCCAGGTCTTCCAACTTCAGCCCGGGCACCTCGGCTTCCACAAACAAGTCGTTGTCCTCTTCCCAAATGTTCACCGCCGGAAACTCTGGCACCACGCGGCCCCAACCATCACCGCCAAACCGACGGAACAAACGATCCATCTCCTCTCGCAACCGATTGAACTCAGCTTCCATCAGCGTGAAAGGTTCCCAACGGGTCAACATGGCACGGCTCCTCCTGTGCTGGAGTGGGATGTGATCTAAAGCAGTTGTCAAAACGGAAGTGATCAGCTTAAGCATCAGAAGTTACAAGCAAACTGTGTGCCAAACGGACTTCTCCTAGTGGTTCCCTTGGTCTGCTAATGTTCTCACTAACTTCTTAATTTTTGGGCAATTTTGCACAGTGTTTCCGGGCATCTATTAAACACCCACCCACCTTCCCTGAAGAAGTCAAAATCGCAAGTCAAGATGGCACACAACTGCCATTTCGGCAGACTTTCGGCCCCGTTTCTTCGCCCCACCAGTTGCCATCGGCCGGAACCACCGCGTTAGTTCCTGGCGTTTTCAGCACAACCCTGCCAGGGAGATATACTGGCTGGTAGAATTATTTCTGCCCGGATAATCAAATACATCACCTCTTGTTATCCCTTGCGAGGTCAAAATGCCGGTTTCCTCCGACTCGCTGAATCAGCACCGTCAGCGTAGAGATGCCCTGGTTGAAGCCATCCACCGTCTGGACCGGGCCTGGATGGCACCTTGGTGTGGGCGGACAAGCCCTTGGCACCAGGAACTGCTAGACCGCCTGGAAGAAGTTGTTCGGCTGCTGGACGAACATGCCCAACAAATCCAATCAGGTCAGGGCCTTCTGGCCCAGATCGGCGAGGAGGAACCTCGGTTTCTGGACAAAGTCAACCAACTTAGTCAAGAACACAGCCGGCTCCTGAACCAAGCTCAGCAACTCCTGGAGGAATTACGAGCCAAGTGCGCAAAGGAAACATCGGACTCTGGAGAAGAGGGCCATTCGCAATTCACTTCTGAACAAGAACTTAGAGACAAAGTTTCCCAATTCCTTCACGAGCTTCGCCATCACCACGCCCGGGAAAACGACCTAATCTACGAAGCACTTCACACGGACCTTGGATCTGTAGATTAGTAATTTTGACTACAATTCGGGTCCTTTATGTGTCTCATTTTTATTTCTCCCTGGCTGCTATTATGATGCAATCTGATTGACGGTTTGCAGCAATTGGTGTAGGATGGAGGAAGTGGGACCGTGGTGCCGGGTGTAGGAAGTATTTCATTTCCCTGTGAAAGTCTTCCTGCGGTGGCGCAGCCAGAGGTCCCTGGGAGACTCACGGAGGATTAAATCTGCACTCTGTTTGCTACGGAATGAAAACGATGAGTAGCGACAAGAACAACCGGCGTCGTCCTTGGCGGCACCCCCGAAACCGCAAAGTGGTGCTCCCTTACCGCACGGCTGCGGCCATTGCGGTGATGGAGATGGGGATTCGGGACTATCGGGTCATTGCTCAAGCTGTGGGGCTTTCCCCTCAAGAGGTCCAACGGATAGATCGGGCCGAGGACGAGCCGGTGCGACTGTTGAGCACACTGGGCATTCCCTCGGGCGAGTACTTCAAGCTGGAAAAGGAAGTCCGGTGTCCCAAGTGCCATGCCCGAGTCGTCTTGGCTCCCTGTGTGGCCTGCCACAGCGTCTCTTACTCCACCAGTGGATAATCCGCCAAGGCCAAGGAGCTGATTGCTAATCCTCTCCGGGCATGCGAACCCGGGGAGCAAGTTCCTTTGTCCAACGACGCTGTAATTCCCGCCCCACCCGGAGCATAAATCCCCCGGCCACGAGCTTCTCGGTCAGGGAAAGTTGCTTGAGCTCTTGGCTAAATCGCTGGCGAATGCGCCTAAAAGTTTGTGAAGCCATCGGAGGCGAAAACCCGGCCGACCTAGGTGCACCTTGACCCTCGGTTAAGGCCAAAAGGCTGGGCAACCACCACCGGGAAATTCGCTCCACGGTTTGGGCCACGAGTTGATCTTGATCTTCAGCACTTTCCAGCCGGGATGCACGGCGAGCCTGATCTACCAGCCAGCGCACCAGGAGCATCGTGAGGTTTTCAGCCGCTTGCTGTTTTTCTTCCGGCGTGCATTGCTGCCAGTGATAAGCATTTAGGGGCACCGAGTGCAGCAGGCGTTGGGCCAAGTGGAGAGCTTGTTGCTTCTGTTGCTGGGAAAACTGTTCCCAGGTTCCTGCGCGTAAGAGTTGAACAAGTTGCTCTTGTCGGCGCCAGAGCTGGGCAGGTTCTTGGCCCAGGCGATCAGGAACTAGAAAGCTCCAATGCCCACAGACCCCTTGCCACAGGGTTTGCCCCACTCCCCAAGCGCACACCCCCCAAGCCAACACAAACACTCCGGCTGTGATTGCACGGCGTAGCCATTTCATAGTGGTTTTTCAAAAGCGCAGTGGCCCAGCCTAGCAAGAGGATCAGTCCAAGCGCCGCACGAAGATGTTGCGAAACTCCACTCGGGTTCCGTGTCCCAGGAAACCAATATATCCCTGGGAGCGCTTCAGTCCCGGGTGAGGCCGCCCATCCACGGTCTTTCCGCCAGGGGCTGCTTCGTCCAAGTTGGCATCTACGATCACCGCTCCGTTGAGCACCACGCGCACACGGCGCCCTTGCATGCGGATGAGCATCTGGTTCCATTCTCCAGCAGGTTTCAAGTGCCCTCGTTTGGCCGGCACCACTCCATAGACGCTCCCACAGTACTGATACGGTTTGAGCTTGCGATACTTGGGAGCATAATCGTCTAGGATCTGGATTTCGGTTCCGTCAAAGGTAGGATGGCCCTTGAGTGGAGCACGGACCGCAATGCCGTTGTTGGCTCCCGGGGTGAGCCGGAACTCCAATCGCAGCTCAAAGTCTCCGAACTGCTCTCGGGTAAACAGATTGCGGCTGTGGCGAGTGGCGACCAACATGCCGTTTTCTACCACATAGCCCCGGGTGTCTCCTTGCCAGCCGGTGAGGTCTTTGCCGTTAAACAGCGATTGCCACGGTCCGGCCCAGGCTACAGAACTTCCCAGCAGCAACACGAGCCAACTTGCAATCAGCTTTTGCATTGCTGAGCTCCTTTGTCCACAAAACGCGGAAGCAATTCAGAGGCAGAAACGAACAAGTCGTGCTCTATTGTACTTGGTCACAGCTCCAGAAAAGAACCATAGCGCATTTTGTAGGATTTGCGTTTCTGCAGGAACCGATAAATGACGCCCGCGCAGGTGTGTCACACCGCTCCAGCCCTTTCTCCATAGCATCCGCCTGATCCTCGCCGGGACTGAGTTGCGTCCCCAAGGGGTACATCTAGAATGAAGGAATGAGTCCGTGTTGGGCACCGGCAGCGGTTCAGACTCTCAGGACCGGAGAAGAACCCACTGACCCAGGTGCCCGGGAGAGCAGCCATGGGCCAGAAGTTCCTGACGGCGTTGCCGGTTTACAACGAAGCCGCTCATGTGGATGCGGTGCTGGACCAAGTGTGCCGCTACAGCAGCCATGTGCTGGTGGTGGACGACGGTTCCACCGACCGCACCCCAGGTTTACTTCAGCGTCGGGGAGACATTCAGGTCATTCGCCACACTCGCAACCGAGGCTATGGAGCCGCCCTGAAAACGGCCTTTGAGTACGCTATTGCCCAAGGCTACGACATCCTGGTAACCATTGATTGCGATGGGCAACACGAGCCGCAACGCATTCCTTTGTTCGTCCAGGCGTGCCAGGAGCATCAGGCCGACATAGTCTCGGGCAGTCGCTACCTGAAGCGATTTCCGGGCGATTCCCAGCCTCCGGCTCAACGCCGTGCGATCAATCGTCAAATCACCCAGTTGCTCAATCGCCATTTGGGGCTGAACCTTACGGATGCGTTTTGTGGGTTCAAAGCCTATCGGGTGGAGGCGTTGCGGCGGTTGGAGATACGCGAGCCGGGCTATGGGATGCCGCTGGAGGTGTGGGTTCAGGCGGCCTATCACGGACTGCGGATTGTGGAACTGCCCGTGCCGCTAATCTATCTGCCCGAAGAACGCTCCTTCGGCGGAGCGCTGGACGATCCTCAACAGCGACTGCGATATTACTACCGAGTGCTTCAGCGGGCGCTGGGATCGGTGCAGACACCCAGCCAGGGCTTTGAACGACTTCTGGAGGAAGTGGCTTCATGAGCTCTCCTGTGGCAACTGCCTGGCTGGATCGCAGCGCCCTACGGGCTCCGGAGGAACACGCTTCCTGGCTGGTCATTCCGCCGTGGAACCAGTGGGAAGACCTGCTGGAGCACAACCTACGCTGTCGCCGCAACTACCCCAGCGACGGCCCTCTGGACTGGCCCTCCTTGCTACAACAAGCCCAAGAGGAACTCCTGCAAGCTGCCTGGCAACACACCACTCAGTACCGCCAGGTTCAACTGCCTGCGAAGCCCCGAGCGGTGCTCCTGGCCGGTCATCAGCCTCAGTTGTTTCATGTGGGCGTGTGGTTCAAAAACTATGTGCTCCATCAGGCAGCCAAGCATTTGGGCGCCGTGGGGGTGAACTTGGTGATTGACTCGGATGTGATGCACCGGGTGTCGGTACCGGTTCCGGGCGGGAACTGGCACCAGCCCCAGCGACGATGGATCCGGCTGGATGACCCTTTGGCCCAAGAAATCCCCTATGAACTGCGGAGGGTGCAGAACCCGGAGCTTTTCACCGGCTTTGGCTCCCAGGTGGCCCAAACCGTTCGGGAACTTGTCCCGCGGCCTATGATCGAACCGTTCTGGCCGGTGGTGCTGGAGCGCTACGGAGCCACGGGCCTGTTGGGCGAAGCCTTGGCTCAAGGACGCCACGCTTGGGAAGCACTGTGGCAGTGGCAGACGCTGGAGTTGCCTTTGGGCCGGGTGTGTTCCTTGCCCAGCTTCATGCACCTGGTGGCTTGCATCCTGCTGGAAGCCCCACGGTTTTGGCACATTTATAATCAAGCGGTGCTGGAGTATCGGCGTCGGCATCGCTTGCGCAGCCGCACCCATCCCAGTCCTTTGTTGGGACAGCAAGCATCGTGGTGGGAAATGCCGTTTTGGACCTACAGTGCTTCCTTGCCGCAGCGGCGAGGGCTTTGGGTCCAATTGCGCAGCAACGAGGTTTTGTTAAGCGATGGACAGACCTGGCAGGTGAGCCTGCCTGCCCAACACGACCGACTGGTCCAGGGGCTGATACAACTGGATGCCCAAGGACGCCGGTTTCGCACTCGGGCGTTGACGACCACCCTTTGGGCCCGAATGGTTCTGGGAGACCTGTTCATTCACGGCATAGGCGGAGCCAAGTATGACGAAGTGACCGAACACCTGGCCCGGGAGTTCTTTGGCGTGTCGTTGCCAGCGATGATGGTGGCGACAGCCACCTTCTGGATTCCCGGGGCCAATCGCCGATTGAGTCTTCAAGAGCTGGGTTGGCACAAGCACTTGTTGCGTCAGGTAGGGTGGCAGCCGGATCGTTTTCTGCCTGAGTCGCTTCGTCGCAACCCACCTGAGCAATTGCAACGCCTGTTGGAACAAAAGCACCACTGGATCAGTCAAGCCCCCAGCCCTCAACGCCACCAGATTCTTATGCAACTCAACCAGCAGTTAATGCCCTGGGTGGCTGATGTGGAGCAAGAGCTTCAGGCCCGATGGGTAGAACTGCAGCAGCGTTGGGAAGTGCAGGAGGTGCTCACCTGGCGGGAGTATCCCTTTTGTGTGTTTCCGGAGGAAAAGTTGCGCGATTTTTTTCTGGCATTTCCGGCTCCCAAGGCGTAGTTTAGTTAGCCAAACGGAGGGCCAGTCAAAGGGGAGAGAAAGGATTCGGCAATGGGATCACGACCGGATGCCAGGGATCAAGGCCGGGGAAATCCGACATCTGGCCAATCAGCACGGATGGCTTCAGTGGCTGCTCAGTCGCCCACTCGTCCCGTGCGGTTCGTCAAGGCTCAGCAACAGCCTGTCTCGTCTCGACTGGCTGATACCCGCGTGCAGTTGGGTCATGCTTGTTTGGGCCAACACTTGGCCATCCAGCAGTTGTTGCTCAGCGTATTTCACTATCCCACGCTGGATACCTTTTTAGAGTGGATTGAAGCTCCCGGCTATCGGCCTGAAAACCGCATCGTGGCCATGCACGGGATGCGGCTGGTGGGTCATGTGCATGTGGTTCTTCAGCAGTGGCATTGGGCCGGGGGAGTGGTGCCGGTGGCGCACTTGGCCGGAGTGGCTACGGCTGCCCCCTACCGAGGACAAGGCATCGGAACCCTCCTGGTGCAACATGCTCTGGCCAAAGCCCAAGAGGAAAAAGCCTGGGTGGCTGTGGTCCATGCGGCCCATCCGGAGTTTTTCCTCCGGCGTGGATGGCTGGCCGTGCCGGGGAAGCAAGGGTGGCGTCTCACCCCCCGGGACCTGTTGGCCCAATTGCCCCAGCCTTCGCAAGCCTCCGGCTGGACCATTCGGCCATGGAGACAACTAGAGCTGGAAGGTTTGCACCGGCTTTATGAACAAACCAGCCGTTTTTGCCCGGGAGCAGCCGTGCGCACCTTGGAGTTCTGGCAGTGGCTTC
>JAJRRR010000197.1 GCA_024279285.1 Planctomycetota bacterium | reverse complement strand
TCTTAGTGCCTCCAGGAGCATCAGCCAGCCATGCCTCGCTACAACCCACAAGTGATCGAACCCAAGTGGCAACGCTATTGGGAACAGCACCGCACATTTCGCACTCCCCGGCTCCCTCAAGGGAAGAAATTTTATGTGCTGGATATGTTCCCCTATCCCAGTGGGGAGGGGCTTCATGTGGGCCATCCGGAAGGCTACACCGCCACGGACATCGTGGCCCGATACAAACGCATGCGCGGCTGGTGCGTGATGCATCCGATGGGTTTTGACGCCTTTGGGCTGCCGGCCGAAGAACACGCTATTACCAAGGGGGTGCCTCCGCAGGAGAGCACCTATCGCAACATTGCCAACTTCCGGCGGCAGTTGAAGATGTTGGGCTTTTCCTACGATTGGGATCGGGAACTGGCCACCACCGACCCGGAATACTACCGCTGGACCCAATGGATTTTCCTGGTGCTGTACGACACTTGGTTTGATCCTCAACAGCAAAAAGGGCGGCCCATCTCCGAACTGCCCATCCCGGAAGAAATCCAGGCCCAAGGCCCCGAGGCGGTGGAGCAATATCGGGACGAACACCGCTTGGCCTATCAGGCCGAAGCCTTGGTCAACTGGTGTCCGGCCCTGGGCACCGTGTTGGCCAACGAGGAAGTCAAAGACGGTCGCAGCGAACGCGGCGGACATCCAGTCTATCGCATCCCCTTGCGCCAATGGATGCTCCGCATCACTGCCTACGCCGATCGGCTGCTCAAAGACCTGGAGGAGCTGGACTGGCCCGAGGGAATCAAAGCCCTGCAACGCAACTGGATTGGCCGGTCCGAAGGAGCCGAAGTGGACTTCTACATCGGTCCCGAAGACCAGTTCCAACAATGGAAAGCCCAACGCCGCCAAAGTGGCTTTCCGCGCAAGCCGGGCCCGGAGGTGCTTCGGGTCTATACCACGCGCCCCGACACCCTCTTTGGGGCCACCTACATGGTCATCGCTCCGGAGCATCCGGCGGTGAAGACTCTCACCACCCCGGAGCAACGCTCCCAAGTGGAGCAGTACTGCCGTCAGGCTTCGCAGAAAAGCGACCTGGACCGCACCGACTTGGCCAAAGAAAAAACCGGCGTGTTCACCGGCTCTTATGCCATCAATCCGGTCAACGGACAACGCGTGCCGGTTTGGGTGGCCGACTATGTGCTGATGAGCTACGGCACGGGAGCGATTATGGCCGTACCGGCTCATGACGAGCGGGACTTTGAGTTTGCCCAAAGGTTCCATTTGCCCGTGGTGGCCGTGGTGGACCCTGGGGAACAGTCCCAGGTGGATCGCCAAGCGGTGCTGGAAGGCAGGGCGGCCTACACCGGACCGGGGCGAGCGATCCACTCTGGCCCTTACGACGGGCTGACCACCGAGGAGTTCAAGCGGCGAATCACCGAGGATCTTTCGCGGGAAGGATTGGGACGATTTGCGGTCAACTATCGCCTGCGCGACTGGCTGTTTAGTCGTCAGCGATTTTGGGGAGAGCCGTTTCCCATCTTGCACGAGCTGGACGCCAACGGTCAGCCCACCGGCCGAACTGTGCCCGTGCCTGAGGATCAATTGCCCGTGCTTCTGCCCAAACTGGACGACTACAAGCCCATCGGTCGCCCCGAGCCTCCCCTGGAAAAAGCACCACCGGAGTGGCTCTATGTGGAAATCAACGGCAAACGCTACAAGCGTGAAACCAACACGATGCCCCAATGGGCTGGGTCGTGCTGGTATTATTTGCGGTTCCTGGATCCCAAGAACAACCAGCGATTCGTAGATGCAGAGGTGGAACGCGCCTGGATGCCGGTGGATTTGTATGTCGGGGGAGCTGAGCATGCCGTGTTGCACCTGCTTTATGCCCGA
>JAJRRR010000196.1 GCA_024279285.1 Planctomycetota bacterium | reverse complement strand
GCTGAGCTGATGAGATGGCCTCCTGGGGCACATGCTTCCACCTTTGGGGGCAATCCGGTGGCGTGTCGGGCCGCATTGGCTACGCTGGAAGCGGTGCAAGAGTTGCTACCCCAGGTCCGTCGCTGCGGAGAGCTTCTGGCCCAAGGGCTTCAATCCTGCCAGCGCCGTCATTCCCTGCTGGCCAACGCCCGGGGCTTGGGCTTGATGCAAGCCGTGGATGTGCTGGGCCCTGTTGGGCAGGAAGACCCTCGGCGACGGGATGCGGTGCTGCAGGCGGCTTTTCGCCGAGGGCTTTTGTTGCTTGGCTGTGGCAAGGCCGCCGTGCGGTTCTGCCCCCCGCTTTGCGCCTCGCCCCAGCAAGTCCAACTGGCCTTGGAACTCTTCCAGCAAGCCGTGAAAGAAGTGGAGGGCTAAACAGAGCTCGAAGAGTTCCCCCCCTGCTGAATCAACCGGCGTTCTTGATCGGGGTCCAGGCCGTGTTTGAGGGCCATGGTGGCAGGGCTCATCGCTCCGTGGCGCACGAGGATTTGATGCACTCGGGCTTCTTCCAACCGGTCCCGAACACCCACCGAAGGGACTTCCACTTGGACATCCAGAGCCGGGATCAGCTCAGCGGGCAAGCGCCCCGTGCGGCCTGCGTCGCTTAGCACCCGAAGCATCACTTGACGGTCTTCTTCGCGCATGTGGGCCTGGAGGCGCTGAAACATTTTCACCGCCGGACCTTCGGCCACCAAAGTGCTGGAATAGTTGGCGTTGCTGGCATCACTGGTCAGCATAAACTCCGGCATCACCAGCCGACTGGCCACCGCTCGCAAAATGGCCTGAAGCACCACCACATAGCGAGAAGCATCCAGCCCTCGGGCCGGAAAGTCGTATTCGGTTTCACCATAAACATCCAGGATCGTACCGGGGCGAAAAACCTGCACATACTGGGTGCGTCCTTGGGTGGAGGTTTGTTGGGCCTGGGCCACTCGGGCTTGCATCTGTTCCAACGCGCTGCGGCCTGAAAGATGGTGTTTGCGGATCAAGGCAATCGCCGTCTGAATGTCGCTCACGGCGGCCATGTTGCGCAAGAGCTTTTCGGCCCGAATCAGGTTCTTCCGCACCGGATAAAAAAGCGGCACTCCGCGTTTGACATTCAGGTCCACATTGCCTTTGCGATGCTGGATATCTTCGGCCGGAACCCATTGGCCTTGGATCCAATAGCCCAACACATGCTCTACATCGTGCCGATCGGTATGCACACCAAAAGAAGCCTGAGGGTTTTCGGCTTCCTGGGGCGGAGGGGCGACTTCCCAAGGTTCCACAAACCGCACGATGGTTTTTCCCTCTGGAGAAAGAAAGAATCGCAAAAACGCCTCTCCGTCCCGATCCCGACGACGCACAATCTCCTGCTGCCGAACAAACCATTGATTTTCCAACAAAAACTCCTCCAGGATCGTTTGGGCCTGTACCAACAAATGCCCTGGCACTTGATGCCCCGAGCGAACCACCACGCGGTAGCGAAAACCGGTGCCCACGATGTAAGAAATCCGGTTCTCGTGCCCATTGATGGCAAATTCGTTGGTCATGGCCAACTGGCGGCATTGCTCTCGGGCCCGAGTGAGCTGCTCCAGGGTGCGAAAACCGGCCTCCAACCCTCCAGCGGTCCCAAGTCCTTCCCACCATTCATCCCCTTCCCGATACGGTTCCCAAGGGTCCACATAATCGCCCACGCCTTCTAAAACTTGACGCAACAGCGCATTTTCTCGCCGCGCAGCTTCAAGCAACAACCGCCGCTGAACCTCCAGCTCCTGCTGAAGCTGCTCAAGAGTATCTTGAGATTTTTGTTGATTTTTATTTTCATGAATCTCGTTTTGATTCTTCATGGCACAACTCCTACAAAGAAATCTTGCTAGGGAAACTAAAATTAAACTTGTTGAGTGCAAAGGACTGTTTTTGATGTTTTGAGAACCCGTTTGCTGCCGGGTGTTTTAATTTTTGTGGGTTTGAATTCCTTCAGGTATTTTTGTTTTGCTTTCTTATCCTTGCCTTTTTCCACTTTTCACCACCCATTGCCCAAGACCCACGATCCACGACCCAAGTCCTCTACTGGAGCAACAGTTGTCCGGCGTATTGTTCTGTTTGGGGGGAAGCCAGCATTTGGGTAGCCAGGCGGATGGCCATTTCCAGGGCATCAGGTCCATCGTCGTGATCTCCCAGGGGGAAATCTTTAAGCTGTTCCACCAGCAGGGAGGTGCCGCGGCTTTTGGTTTTGAACCGGATGCGTCTTTGGGACAGGAAGGGGCCCAGGCGGCGGATGCGGACCACTTTAGGCTCGCGGTTCAGCAGCGGCACAGGCCGGATGCCCAACAATCCCCGCCGCTCAAACTCACTTTGAAAATCCCCGGCCAGCAGTTCCTGCCAGGCGTTGGCTTCGCAGCCAAAAGCGTCCGGACGGAAACGCTGGTAGTGGTCCACCGTGTCGCGCACAATCTGCTCCACGGGGCGGCGTTGCAAGTCCGCCTCCACATAAAGCACCCCCTGGGCATCCACGCCCAAGAGCACCAAAGCCGAGTAGTCCCCCAGTCGGGAATCGCTCCCTTTGGAGGGGTCCAGGGCCATCACGCGCACCACCAGGTTCTGGGGCCAAGTGTCAAACCAGATGTGTTTTTCAAAATATGATTCGGGCCACTCGCACAGTTCGGGATTCAAAGGATTGCCCTGCTTTTCGGCTTCAAAAGCGGTGCGCCCAATATCTACCCGAAGACGCATCAGCGTGTAGAGGTCCTCGCGTTGGGGCCAGCACACCACGGCTCCTTGGTCCATCTGCTCCTGGTGTTGGCGATAGAAGGCCAAGGCATCCTGGACCCGACGGGGATTGTTCACCTCGGTGTAGATGTCCTCCCATTGTTGCCACAGCCACATATTGATCGGCCAACGCTGAATGGCAGGGAAGCGATACGCTTCCCAGCCTGGCTGACGCATCAAGCGATCCACCAACGCATCCCGATGCAAGGAGGTGCCGGCCACCAGGTAAATCGTTTCGGGACTTCCCACATTGAGCAGGTCTTGGGTGAACCAGGTCCAATCATGTTGGCGCCAGGCGGCCGAGACGATGTGTTTGCGATCCTGGGGATCGTCCACGATGACCAGGGTGGGCCGTGTGGCGGAGCTTTTCCGTCCACGGATGCTTTTGCCTGTGCCCAACGCTTCCAGCTCCACACCGTTTCGCAGCGTGATGCGATCCACGGTCCACTGATCTCCCGGGGCGGCTGATTCCGGATAGGCCGCTCGCAGAGCCCGAT
>JAJRRR010000195.1 GCA_024279285.1 Planctomycetota bacterium | reverse complement strand
TGGCGTGATCCCGGCGGCCTCCAGCACGGCTTCGCTAGGGGTGAACGGCTGTTTACATTTCGGACAAACGACGCGGACCAGCCGCTGCGCCAGCACGGCGATGACGCTGCTGGCCACTAGGTAGGAGGGGACGCCCATGTCCACCATGCGCGTCACGGCTCCGGGCGCATCGTTCGTATGAAGTGTACTAAATACCAAGTGTCCAGTCAGAGATGCTTGAATTCCCATCTCGGCCGTCTCGGTGTCCCGCATCTCACCCACCAAAATGATGTTCGGAGCCTGTCGCAGCATGGCCCGAATGATCCGCGCAAAGTCCAGTCCAATCTCGTGCTTCACCTCCACCTGGTTGATCCCCGGCAGGTAGTATTCCACCGGGTCCTCGGCAGTGATGATTTTGCGATCGGGGCGGTTCAGCTCGTTCAAGGCGGCGTAGAGGGTGGTGGTTTTCCCACTTCCGGTGGGTCCGGTCACCAGGATGATCCCGTTGGGACGGCGAATCAGTTGCCGGAAAGTTTGCAAAGTGTCCTCGGCCATTCCCAACTGACGAAGACCTATACGGATGTTCTCCTTGTCCAGAATACGCATCACCACGGCCTGGCCGTGGTTGGTCGGAAGCACGCTGACCCGGAGGTCCAGCTCCTTGTCGGCCGCGGTGATCTTGATTCGTCCGTCCTGGGGGCGCCGACGCTCGGCGATGTCCATTCGGGCCAGGATCTTGATGCGCGACACCACTGCCCCATGCAAGCGCCGCGGAATCGTATCCCGCTCCACCAACATGCCGTCAATCCGATAGCGCACCCGAATCCGATCCTCAAACGGCTCAATGTGAATATCCGAAGCCCGAAGCTGGACCGCCTCGGTGATGATCAAGTGCACCAGCCGCACGATCGGGGCGCTGTTCTCGTCCACCATTTCCTCTTCGATGGTCTGTGTGCCCTCCTCGATGGTTTCGGTGAAATCGATGGCAGTCTCGGTGAACTCCTGGAGCATGGAGTCGGCGCTTTCGGCGTCGGTCTGGCCGTAATAGCGGTTGATAGCTTCCAGGATGTTTTCCCGAGGAGCTAGAGCCACTTCAATCCGCCGGTCCAGGATGAAGCGGAGTTTGTCCAGGGTTTCCACATCATCCGGATCGCTCATGATGATGCGCAGGGCTCCGTCTTCCTCGGCCAGGGGGAGCACGCAGTTTTCTCGGGCCACCGACTCCGGCACGAGTTCAATGACCGACAATGGGATCTCCACTTCCCGCAGGTTGACATACGGCAGTCCCCGCTCTTGAGCAATGGCCCTCATCACATCCTCACCGCTGGCGTATCCCAACTGGATCAGAGCTTCACCAACGGACTTGTTGGCACTTCGGGCCAGTTGTCGGGCTTCCTGAACCTGAGAATTACTGACAATGCCGTGTTGAATGAGAATGCGGGTGAAATCATCCATTTGGGTGGACATGACGACTTGCTTCCCCCGATCGGAACAGTGATGGGTTACAGGGCCAGGAACAACCTGGCTTGCCTTCCCCCAAGGAACGCGACCCGACTAGGGCTCTTGGCAGACAAGCCATGTGACAAGCTGTTGGTTGTGCATAATTTTACTCTGATCCTACCCTAACCGACGCCCGGGGCAACTGTCAACCAGCCCGCGTTTTAAGTGCCAGGGAAACAGGCACCAAAAGCTCTTGAGCAGTGGTCAATTTGTGAACATAGTTTTTTGATGTGGCAACTTGTGTGCCGCCAGGGCCGCAGCCCCGGGCAATTCCCAGCCGGAACCAAAGGAGGTGTTGAGATGAGATCTTTTGGCTGCGTGCCCTGGATGATGTTGTGGGCAGGAGCTTTGGCTTTAGCACTGGGACTTTCTTCGGCTCAGGCTCAGGTGTTGGGCAAGCCCCAGCTTCGGGAGGCTCTGGACGATTTGGAGCTTCGCGGCCGGTGGTACTACGAAGACTTGGAAGCCGCCCGAGCCGAAGCCCAACGCACCGGCAAACCGTTGTTTGTCCTGCTGCGTTGCCCTCCGTGAGCGGACATTCGGGGATTGGACGGGCAGTTGGCCCGACGCGACCCTCGGTTTGCTCCCTTGTTGGATCAGTTTGTCTGTGTGCGGTTGGTTCAGTGTTGGGGACTGGATCGGCGCATCTTCAGCTTTGATCCCAACTTGACCCTGGTGGTCTTTTTTATCAATGCCCAAGGGTATGTGTACGGTCGTTTTGGCACTCGGGACGATCGTCGCGGGGAACGGTATGTAACTGCCCAAGCACTGGTGGAAGCCATGAAGGCCGCGTTGGAGCTGCATGCCCAATGGCCCCGAAACCGCCGAGCTTTGGAGGGCAAGTGGGCCCGGCCCCGGTGGGCCCAACCCCAACTGATCCCCACCCTCCAAGGTCGTTTCGTACCGGTGGGCAAGGATCGGCATCGGTGTTTCCACTGTCACTTTATCCAGGGAGGGGAGATTCTGGCCAAACGGCAGTTGAGGCTGCCGGTGGAGGATCGGGACCTGTGGTGTTATCCGGTGCCGGATTGGTTGGGCTTTTCGCTTGATCCGACCAAACGAGCCCTGGTGCACGATGTTCGCCCCCGAAGCGAAGCCCAAGCCGCTGGACTCCAGGTCGGAGATGAAATCCTCAGCATGGACGGCCAGCCGATTATCGCGGTGGCCGATGTGCAGTGGGTGCTCCACCATGCGCGTGACGGGCAATCGCTCCCTGTGGTGGTTCGCCGCCAAGGAATGCGGCGCACCTTGCGGTTGTTCCTTCCTTCGGGATGGCGCAGAAGGGGAGACATTTCGTGGCGGGCCATTTCTTGGATGCTTCGGGGAGAAGTGTTGGGGCTGCATGCCGAACCGCTGGGGCCTCGGGCCCGATTCCACCTGGATATTCCCGCTTCTCAAGTTGCCTATCGCATCACTCGGGTGGCTCCGGCGTGGAACCGTCGGGCCAACCCGGCTGCCCGGGCTGCCGGACTGCACCGTGGAGATGTGATCCTGAGTGTAGATGGACAACTGCTGCCTCCTTCTACCTCGCTTTTCCTCGCCTGGATTGCCCAACGCACTCGCCCCGGTCAGACCATTACCTTGGAAGTGCTACGACACGGTAAGCGACGCAAGGTCCGTTTGCGGCTCAAGTGAGGGCTTCTGGGCCAGAGATTTGATGCACGCTATCTTCAAGACTTCAAGAGGCTAAAGCGTCTGGGCGGTTCCAGCGCTGCGTTTTTTTAATTGCTGAGGGCTGCTAGAGCTGGAGGGAGAGGGGAATGCGAATTGGGATCGTAGGAGCTGGGCCAGCCGGACTGACGGCTGCCGTGGCGGCAGCCCAGCTTGGGCTGGCTGCCGAAGTGCTGGAACGCACTGCCCAGTTTCGCCCCGCCGGGGCAGGGCTGGGACTGCATCGCAACGGATTGCGGGTACTGGAAGCCCTAGGAGTGTTGCAGGAACTTCGGCCCAAAGTCTGCTTCTGTTCCCAATTTGTCCTGCATTTGGTCGGGGACGGTGAGTTTCGGATGGACTTGGGAAAAGTGCCAGGTCCTTGGAACCAGTTCGCCGTGGTGTTGCGACACGATTTGCAGCAAGCTCTCTACCAGGCTGCTCAACAAAGTGCTCCACTTCGCTTCGGCTACCGGGTTTGTGAAGCACAGAGGCAAGGGCAAAAAGTCGTGCTCCACTTTCAGGACCATCCCCCCGAAGAGTTTGACCTGGTGGTGGCCTGCGATGGAGTCCGGTCCGCGGTTCGGGACTCGTTGAAGATGCCGTGTCATCAGCGGGCGGTGAAAGACGCTTTTCTGCGGGGCGTGGCTCCGTGCGACTTGGGACTTGAAGAAGTGCACGAGTTCTGGACCCCGGAGGGGCGCTTGTTGGGTTTGTGTCCTTTGCCCGAGGGAAAGACCTACTTTTACTGTACGGCTCCTGAAAATTGGCCCCAGCTTGACTCAAGCCAAAGAAAACAATGGCTGCAAACCTGCCGCCCTTGTGGTCCTCAGGTGATGGATGTCCTGGAAGCCGTGGAAGATTGGAACGGGGTGCACTTTGACTGTCGGCTGTGTGAGGTGTGGGCTAAGCGGTGGTATCAAGATCGGGTGTTTTTGGCCGGGGATGCAGCTCATGCCATGATGCCCCACTACGGCCAAGGAGCCAACTCGGCCATGGTAGATGCGATGGTGTTGATGCAGCTTTTGGCCCAGGCGAACCAAGGCCGCCTTTCACTAACCCAAGCCGCCCGAAAGTACCACCGCCTGCGACAAAGGTTTGTGCGGCGCATTCAACAGGCTGCCCGACAAGCCGCAGTGCTTTCTTCCCTGCGAAGTAGCTGGGGCCGGTGGATGCGCCACAGCTTGCTTCGTCTCAGTTCGGCCCTGCCGTGGCTGCAAAGGCAGAGCTTGTATCTGGCCACGGGCTACCATCCGGCAGAAGAACCGTTTTTGGAATTGGCTTGTCAGTAGCCTGAAGTGCTTTTGCCGGCCAACACCACTGCTCCCGGCTGCTGCTGGGCATGCAAGAGGCCAAAGCCGGAGGCTTAGCCGCGAAAGTCGCCGTGGCAGTCGCTGCAACTTTGGGTGATCGTGCCGACGGCTTTTCGGGCTTGTTCGTAGTTGTTGGTTTTCACGGCTTCCATCAGCTCGCGGCAGGCTTTTTCCAGCATTTGGGCATATTCCAGGTAGGTTTCGTCTTCGCCGTATTCGTACTGGGGGTCTTGGATCACTCGGGCCAGTGCGGCCAGCACCTGGGCTTCGTGGAACACTTCTTCCAGATTGGCCTTGAACTCACTGGGGCTGGCGGTCCAGGGGGCCAAGCGTCCTTGTTGGGCTTGTTCCATCCGCTGCATCAGTGGGGGGCGATCGGCCGCTTTGGGAAAAGGAACCACCGGCTCCACCCCTTGACCGGATTCGATTTTCTCCCCCCGCAGCGCCGACTGCAAAAGCTCCAACGCTTGGCGAGCCCCTTGAAAAGCCGAATCGCTGTTGACCTTGCAATTGAAACCGCTTCGGGCCACCGCCTCGCGCAGTGCAGGTGCCACCCGCTTGAAACGCACATCCTCGGGATACTGAGCGGCGATGTTGAGCAACACAGCATTGACACTAAAGAGTCGTCGGGCCACACGATGACGACCGGATTTGAACTTGCTGGGTGTGCTGAGGGCCTGGGCCAACGCGGTGACACTGCGTTTGATTTCATCTTCCAACACCTGGGCAGAAATGAGCTGAGGCCAGATGGAGCTGGAACCAGAGTTTCCCGAACCACCTTCCTGGGAACCTGGCCCTGAAGCAGCAGGAGATGGAGTGACGGCTCCCGGCTGCCCGGGACCGATGGCCTGGCGCACATCCGGGAAAAACGCTCCCAAGACCGTGGCCGACCATTTCTTGGGCGGAAGTTTGCCGCGAGCAGTGCCTTGGGCCCAAAGCACTCCCGAGGCCAACACGGCCCCTATCAGCCCAAGCCACCCACAAACGCTCCCAGCCCCCAACACCCCTGTCGGCCGCCGATCCTCTTTTACTTGATTCTTCATAGCCCACCTCACGGCTCCTGTGGAAACACCGGTGTTTCACTCATTTTAACCTGCTCCGAGCTGCGTTGCACCTTCAGCATTGCTGGCCAGGAGCGTAGTCCAAGATCGGGCATTCACGCAGTGGGTTTTTCAGGGCCGAATCGCTCCCCAAGCAGCCCTGCCAATTGCTTCAACACTCCCGAGTTGGCCGGCGGGAAATCAAGCTTCAGCGCCTGGGGCCAGGGAATCCAGACAAAAGGCTCCCGGGGCACGGGAGGGGGATGCTGCTCCACTTGAGCCAGAAAGAAATGAATCTCCACCCAAGCGTGTTCGTAGTGATGGGAAACCACCTCTAAGCGTCGTTCCACCCGCACATGCAGTCCGGTCTCCTCCAGGCACTCGCGTCGGGCGGCTTGGGCAGGAGTTTCGCCGGGAAGGACCTTTCCGCCGGGAAATTCGGCCAAATGGGCCAGTGGTTTTCCTGCCGGACGCCTGCCCACCAGCACTCGCCCCAATCCATCCACCACCACCGCCACGGCGATCACCTGTGGAGAGTTTTCTTGAGCTTGGGCCACTTTGTGCAAGCTCCTGCGTCGGCCAAAAAGTTTTCTCTGTCAAGGTAGGGCATTTGACGGCCAATTCACCTGAGTCCAGGGGCCCGAACCAAGCAGCAAAAGGAGGCAAGCCCTTTGCCCCACTTGGTCCCAAAAGACAAAGCTTGCCGACCCTGGGGGGCCGACAAGCCGCTTGGGAAACGGACTTTCAGGATGGCTAGTCCAGTTCTTTGATGTAGATGTTGGCAAATTCAATGGGGTCTCCGTGGTGCTGCAAAGCGATGGGCCCGGTGGGTTTCACCCCTGGCAACAGGGCGTTTTGCAACACCTGTTTGCCGTTGAGCACCACACTGAGCCGATTGCCTTTCATGGTGATGATGAAGCGGTTCCAGGAGCCGGGGGGATTGTCGGCTTTGACCTTAGGAGTGACTCCGGCTCGCACCTCAGGGGGCATACGCCGATCCATGCGATAGCCGTAAACTTCGCCGGAACCGATGGGCCAACACCAGATGTTCACTTGGCTTTTTGAGCTTCCACGCAAGTAAATCCCACTGTCGCCGTAATCGTCAATTTCAATGCGGATCTCCTTGCCGTTTTCGTCCTTGGCATGGGTTCCATCCGGCAGCACCTTGGGCACCAGGCGTTTGTGCGGCTTTTTGCGAACGAAGCGCCAATCCACCACGAGGACGAAGTCCTTGTAGTCTTTCGCGCTCCAGAGGTTTTTGTCCTTGGCGGTGCTTTTGCCGTCGTAGTGAAGGATGTGGTCCCGAGGCTGCCAGTGCCCCTGGTGGCCTTCTTCAAACTTCCACCCTGAGAGATCACGGCGATTGTAAAGGGGCACGAACCCAGTGGCGTCAAAGGCCACTTCCTCCGGCTTGGGATTGGTCGAGGGGAGTTCCTTGATACGAATGTTGCGGAAGTGGACTTCGGAGCCTTCGGCTTCCAGGCAGATGTAGCCTTTTCTGGGAGAGCAGTTGTAGCCACCGGAGACCACCTTGCCGTTGACGGCCAAGGTGATTCGCCCGTTGTTGCAAACGATGCGGTAGTGGTTCCAGTGTCCGGCTCCTTTGCACCGGTTTTCGCTGGGCAGGCAGCGCATCCAGCCAAGAGGATGAGGACGATCAGGAATCATTCGGGCTCCCTGAATAGCAAACACATCTCCTTGACTGGTGTAAATGATGGTTTCTTTGCCGTTGATTGTTCGCTTTCCGGTGCGTCCGACCATCACTTGCACTTCAATGGAGCGGGGATAGACATACCCGGGGGCAGGCAACCCGTCTGCCCAAATGAAAAGTCCTGCGTTTCCCCGAGGGTCCAAGTGCCGCCATTCCAGCTCCAGGATGAAGTTTTCATACATTTTTTCAGTCCGAATGAAACCATTGGGCTTGCCCGTGCACACAATCATCCCGTCTCGCACTTGGAAAGTGTCGGGATAGCAGTTCACATTCACCCAGCCCGAAAGATCCTTGCCGTTGAAAAGCGGCACGAAGCCATCTTCGCCCCGGGCATGGTGTGTGGCGTGGAGCATTACCGTGGCCAATACAAACACCACCCAGGAAGCCAAGTACACCAAAGCTCGCTTCATAGCACCAGGTCCTGTTTTTGGGAGGCGGGAAAGAAAACCATACTTCTTGAGGCAGGAAACACCGCGAAAGTATTAACTACTTTGAGCCACCGCTTGGGGAAATGCAACGCCCAAGGCCGGAATCCGGTTTTCCACTGCCCGCCGCGTCAGGAGTTTGCACGGTCAAACCCAAGGCGACATAATCCCCGAAGCGTCACCTCTGGATCAGCAAACACCTCAACCCTTTTGGCCGGGAGCAATCGTTGTGGCAGAGCACACTGCATGGTCGTTGCGGGGACGGCTCATGGGCATGATGTTCCTGCAATACTTCGTCCAAGGAAGCTATCTGCCCATCATTTCGGTCTATCTGGAAGAAGCCTTGGGATTTTCGGCCCGAGGGTTGGGATACTTCGCGGCCGCCTTGTCCCTGGGCCCTTTAGTTTCGGCGTTGGTGTTGGGCCAGTTGGCCGACCGTCATGTGCGGCTGGAACGCTTGCTGGCCGTGGTGCACCTGGGAGCCGGGCTGACTATGCTCCTGTTGGCTTTCCAACGCCCCTTGTTGAGCAGTTTCTTGCCTCCTGATGCCTGGCTTCTTACCCCCAGCGGACAACTGGGGCTGGTGGTTCTGTTGGGCCTGATCTACTCCGTGCTCTACACGCCCACCATGATGCTGACCAACGCATTGGCGTTTCATCATCTTCGGGTTCAGGAGCGGGAGTTTCCGGTGGTGCGGATGTGGGGCACGATCGGGTTCATCGTGCCGGCGTGGCTGATTGAATCGGTGCTTCTGGCTGGCAAACAAGGACTGGAGCTGAACCAGGCCCGAGGAGTTGCCTTGGTGGTTTCGGGGCTTTCCGGGCTGGTGATGGCTGCTTATTGCTGGAGTTTGTTGCCTCCCACGCCGCCTCGGCGCGAGCAACGCCGTCCGTTTGCTCCGGCAGCTTTGATCCCCCTTTTCCGCAGACGCGACTTCCTGGTGCTGGTGGTGGTCAGCTTTGGCATCGCTATGGTCCACCAGTTCTACTTCACGCTCAACAGCCCCTACTTGAAGGCCATCTTGCGTCAGGCTGGGGTGGGCGAGGCTTGGGAAGGCCGCATATCGTCCGTGGGCCAGATTGCAGAGATTTTTGTCATGCTCATCATGGCCACGCTGGTGGCACGGCTGGGATTCAAGGGCACGATGAGCTTGGGTGCTCTGGCCTATCTGCTACGCTATGTGATCTTTGCCGTGGCGGCTGCGGTGCCGTGGTCGTTCGGGGCGGTGATGACGCTGGTAGTGCTAGGGCAAGCGTTGCATGGGCTGTGTTTTGGGTGCTTCCTGGCAGCGGCGTTTATGTACATTGACCGCGTGGCTCCTCCGGATGTTCGCAGCACCGCTCAAAGCTTCTACGGAACCATCGTGTTGAGCCTGGGCTTTGCCCTGGGAGGCACGGTGGCCGGAGCGGTGGGAGATTGGTTCACGGCTGCCTCGGTCCAAGAACTGCCGCGCGCCCTTGGGGGACTGGCCAACCAAGCCGGCGTGTTTCGCATGATGCTGGACGGTCAGGTTTTGTATCGGGATTGGGTGGGCATCTGGCTGGCTGGAGCATTGCTGGCCGGAGTGTGTTTGGTGGGTTTTGTGCTGGGATTTCCCAAGCGGCAACCCTCCCCCTCCAACTGCGACCATTAGCGGCTTCGGGCAGGAAGGTACTGCTGGGCCGCCGCTTGAAGCTCCTGTAAGATTTCTTCCCTCAGGGCCTTGGGACGCAGGATGCACGCCCGAGGCCCAAAGCCCATCACCCAACGCTTCAGCTCTTCCGTGTTGGTCAATTGGAAGGTCACATCCAGCGACCCGTCCCGACGACGCGCACATCGCTGGGAAGGATGCCACTGGGTTTCCTCCACATATCGGGCCACCTGGGGAGCAAAGCGGACCGTGATCTTCTGAGGACGCCCACTGCCCGGAATAATGCCAAAGGTGTTGGCCAGATGCTTTTGCACATTAAACTGCGGGTCACGGCGAAAACCCTGCTTGGTCACTTCCACAGCTAGAATGCGATCTACCTTGAAGTGGCGCAGTTCTTGGTGATTTTCCGAATAGGCCACCATGTACAACGCCCCGCGATGGAACACCACCGCATAAGGATGAACGCGATACTGGCGTGGCCTGGGAGCACTGAGCGAATGATAGCGCATCTGCAACACCCGAGACTCCTCCAGCCCGATCCACACTTGCTCTATGACCTCTGACTTGGGCGAGTAATCGGTGCGACGGATAGGCGTGGCATAGATGACCGAAGCCATGCGTTGCAAATACTGGGAAACCGACTCCGGAAGCAAAGCGTGGATCTTTGCAAAAGCTTCCTGAGCCGCATCGTAAATGAACGAACCTTGCAGGGCCTCCAGGGCTGGTTTGAGTAGGGCCATGGCAATGGCTTCGTCGGTGTTGAAAGTAATCCGGGTTAAATCCTCCCCAGAGCGAAGTCGCCAAAACTGCTTCCCAGCCGGCCCGACCTGCGATTCCAGCGGAAAACCCAAGTCCCGAAACACCTTTAAGTCCCGGCGTATCGTCCGCTGGCTGACCCGAAACTGATCGGCCAGCTCCTGCACCGTGTAGCCTCGGTGTGCCGAGGCCAGTCGCCGCAACAATAACCACTGTCGAAAAAGCTGCTTGTGATCGCTCATGGTCCAGACCGAGCCTGTGGGCCACCTGCCAGATGTGCCAAGTTCCGCACCAGCTAGTATGTGCTCCCTGTCGCCTGATGGCTAGGCTCCGCTTGGCAAGAGGCAGTGAAGGCTTGGAGGGATGGAAGCCAGTGGCGCACAGCCAATGGCCAAAAGCGAATGGCAATACAAGCAAGCGCTTCCCTTCGTGCGCCGCAAGGGGCACGGCGCATGGCGATGCTCGCGTCTTGCAAGAGGCCGTAAAACAGTACTCGCAGGGGGCGAGTCGGATAAGAGGCTACTGGGCCATGAGTTCCAGCAATCGGACCAGTTCTTCCGGCACGCGGTGGTGCCCTGATACGGCTTCCTTCCACGGAACAAGCACCGGTTGGTTCTGGCGCACGCCGACCATGTATCCGCTATGGCCTTGCAGGAGACTTTGCACGGCGTAGGTTCCCAATCGCAAGGCCAGCAGCCGATCCTCGGGAGTGGGCACTCCTCCCCGCTGAAGGTGGCCCAACACCACCACTCGGGAAGCATAAGGGCACTGGTGTTTTTTGAGCAACTCTTGGAGGCGTTGGGCACCGCCCAACTCGTCCCCTTCGGCCACGACCATCAGCACGGAGGTTTTTCCGCGTTGGTGCATTTGGCGCAACTGTTCCACGATGCCCTGGACATCGGTTCGGGTCTCAGGGATGCAGGCCACTTCGGCCCCCCCGGCCAAGGCGGTGTAAAGAGCAATGTATCCACTATGTCGGCCCATCACTTCTATGAGGAACAACCGCTCGTGGCTTTCGGCCGTGTCGCGCACTTTGTCCATGGCCTCCACGGCGGTGTTGACTGCGGTGTGAAAACCGATGGTCAGATCGGTGCCGCACAGGTCGTTGTCGATTGTTCCGGGGCAGGCAATAATCTGTCCTTGATAAAACGGCTCAGGGCCATAGCCCCTCGGATGGTTCCATCTCCTCCGATGGGGATCAAGGCTCCGATGCCGTGTTTGTGCAGCACTTCGGCTGCCTGACGCTGGCCCGACTCGTGGTAAAACTCCTCGCAGCGGCTAGTGTGCAACATGGTGCCACCGCGTTGAAGGATGTTGCTGACGCATCGTAGGGTCATGAGTGGTTCGCCACGGTGGTTAAGATGGAAATCCTCGGCCAGCAGTCCCTGATAGCCCCGGCGAATGCCTACCACTTCGTGCCCCAAGGCCAAAGCCGTCCGCACCACGCCCCGAATGCAGGCGTTCATTCCGGGTGCATCGCCCCCGCTGCAAAGCACTCCGATGCGCATGGCCTCTCTTCCCCTACGAATGGAAAGCTTCTCCTGTGAGGCTCGCCCTGGCTCAAGCCCCAGGGGAGCCGACCTTGGCTTGCGTATAGCACACAGTCGTTCTCAAGAATCTCCTTCGCCGAACCAGCAACGGCGGTTTTTTCGGCTTGTTTAAGGAAAAGGCAACTCCTCCATGGGCAACTGATGCTGTTGGACGAACTGTTCCAGCTCTTGGCGGTTGAAAAGGGTTTCGGTGGCTCCCACTCCCCGCACGCAGCTTGCTCCCATGGCACTGCCCAAAACGGCGCATTGCACCGGGTCCTTGCCTTGCAACATGCCGTAGATAAACCCGGCTGTGAAAGCATCTCCGGAGCCGGTTCCCCCGACAAAGCGGACCGGAAAGGTTCCCAGTCGCACGCACCGTTTGGAGGTGCAAACCACCGCCCCTTGCTCGCCGCAGGTGATCACGACCGTGGGCACGCCTTGTTGGAGAAAAGTTCGGGCCTGGGCCACCGGGTCCTGGTGGCCGGTCAACGCCGTGGCTTCATCCTGGTTGGGTACGAACACATCCACTGCAGAAAGCACCGGACCCACTTCGGACCAGTGGTCCGAGGAGTCGGGAATGACCACATCCAGCACCACGCACACTCCACGGCTACGGAGGCGTTGCAGGCGGGGAACAAGCTCCTTGGCCACCAGCCGGGGCATGAGCCGATAGCCACCCAGATAAACCACCTTGGCCTGCTCCAACCGAGGATCATCCAGAGCCTGAGCGTCCAAGGCGGCGTTGGCTCCAATGCTGTGGATAAAACGCCGATCTTCACCTTGAACATTGATGATCAAGGTTCCGGAGGTGGGTAGCTCGGCTCGGGCAATGGCTTGGGTGTTGACTCCCTGCTGCTGCAATTGCTGGATGAGAAAATCCCCGAAGGGGTCGCTTCCCACGCGACCCACCACGCCGACCGAAACTCCCAGTCGGGCCAGCCCAATGGCAGCATTGGCAGCACATCCGCCCAACTCTAGCGGCAACTCTTGGGCCAGAACCAACTCTCCGGCTCGCGGCAAGTGATCTATCGGTGTGCACAAATGATCTACGACCAAAATGCCCACGCAGTAGCAATCCATCGCCAGCAGCCCTTGCGAGGAACGAACTGGGGTTTGGACGATCAGCCGGTCATTCTATAATCCGCCCGCTTGAGCCTGAAGCACGAAAAGACCGTTTTCAGGAGACCCCATCATGCGAGTTGTAGCAGTGCTGGGAGCTTTGGCTGCGGTGACGATTGCCGGAGTGTATGTGAGCACCAATCCGCACGCTTGGTGGCGAGGTGCCTCGGAAGCGCATTCTCCGCAGTGGAATTGGGCAACTTGGGAGAGGGAACGAGTTTGCAACCTTCCCCCTGCCCCCTCGTCCCCAGTCCAAGAAAGGTCCGGCGGATTCGTGCGTCCCGCGGCTCGGGAAGTTCCCTTGCAGTGGGCTTCTTCGCGTCGGACAGCAGAACCGCAGGAGGCTCCAGGTTCTCCTGAATCGGCCACCCCGAGGGAAAATCCAACGGAAGTGCAGCTTTTGCAAGAGTTTTTGCCCGCCGAGTGCAAGCGCCCGCAGGAGCCGTGTCAACTCAAACAACAAGCCACCCAGAAACCTTCCCAAGCCTCGCATTGCCAGCCCCAGGCCACAGAAACCCCAGCTCCCGGACCATTGGCCGAGGACCCAGCTCAAGTGATCCTCTCCCTGACCGATCAGTTCCGAAACAGCGTGCTTCGGGGCACGGTGTTTGATCCCCAGGGAGATCCCCAAAAAATCGCCGAACTGAAGCAGCACATCGTTTCTCTGGTGCGGAAGTTTCAAACGGGTTCCAAGCCTGAAGGATCTGCGCCTGCTGAAGCCCCAGAGCACCAGGCGTGTTCCCAGGCTTGTTGTGAGCATGGCACTCCTGAAGAAGAGCCCCAGGCCGTGGCGGCAGCGGTGGAAGCCTTGCGCCACTGTGCCCGAGAGTTGAGCCAGTTGGCCGAAGAGCTGGAAGAGCATCGGGCATATGAGTTGGCCGATGTTCTTTGGGAAACGGCTCATCAGTTGCGCATGCGAGCCCGGCAATTGGTTCCTCCCCCGTAGTGCACTACCCGTAGCACCCACCGGAGTTGAGCAGTCAACATTGCTCTTTGCTCTTTGGAGGAAATTGCGCAAGATGAGACAAACTCCGTCAAGGAGCGTTGGGGACGAGCCGCACCTGCTGAAACGGAAGTCAGCACCTGGCCATGACTCAAACGGTGGAGCTTTTTCCCAATCGGCCCGTGGGCGAAGGACAGCCCTGTTTGATCGTGGCCGAGTTGGGCCAGAATCACAATGGGTGTGTGCATCAGGCGGCCCGAATGATCCAAGCCGCCGCAGCCGCCGGAGCCGATGCGGTCAAATTGTGCAAGCGCGATCTGGAAGCCGATCTGGCCCCAACGCTGCGCCGTCGTCCCTACGACTCCCCTCATAGCTTTGGCTCCACCTACGGAGAGCATCGGGCCCGACTGGAACTTTCCGTGCAAGAGCACGCTTGGCTTCGGCAACTAGCCGGCCAATGCGGCGTGCCCTACTTTGTGACCGTTTGTGATCTACCCAGCTTGGAGCAGATGGAGCGGCTTCAAGTGCCGTGTTACAAAGTGGCTAGCCGCGATCTGACCAACGAACCCCTGCTGCGCCATTTGGCACAAACGGGCAAGCCGTTGGTGCTCTCCACCGGGATGGATGGCCCTGAGGCCATTGCTGAAGCCGTAAACCTCATCCTGGCTCACCACGACCGCTTGGTGCTGCTGCACTGCGTGAGTGCCTATCCGGTGCCGTACAGCCAGGTTCATCTTAAGGCCATGCAATGGATGCGCCAGGAGTTTGGTGTGCCGGTGGGCTGGAGCGATCACACGCTGGGAGCTTCGGTGGCGGTGGCGGCCGTGGCCTTGGGGGCAGCGGTGGTGGAGAAGCACTTCACGCTGGATCGCCGCCAACGAGGCCGCGACCATGCTTGCTCGCTGGAACCGCAACAGTTTGCCCAAATGGTGGAAGAAATCCGCCGCGTGGAACAGGCGCTAGGGGAACCGATCAAACGGGTTCCTTCTTGCGTAGAAGAACACCGGTGGCGGCTTCAGCGCAACCTGGTGGCCCGATGCCCCATCCCCGCTGGCACCCGAGTGGAGGAACATATGGTTTGTCCCAAAAGCGCTGGCAGCGGCATTCCTTGGCCGCAGCGACATCGGGCCTTGGGCCGCGTGGCCCGACGAAACATCGCCCCGGACGAACCTATCCTGGAAAGCGACTTACGCTGATCCCCCAGCTTTGAAAACCTATGGAACCGACGATTCGCGTGGTGATTCAGGCCCGAATGGGTTCCCAACGCCTGCCCGGCAAAGTGCTCATGCCCCTGGCGGGCCGGGAGCTTTTGTGGCATGTGGTCCACCGCATGCAAGCCATGGCCCAGCACTTGCCCTGGCCAGTGGAAGTGGTGGTGGCCACCACCCGGCGTCGGGAAGACCAGGAAGTGTTTCGTCGCTGCGTGAGCTGGGAAGTGCCGTGTGTGCGAGGGCCGGCTCAGGATGTATTGGGACGCTTCGTGCTGGCTGCTCGGGGATTGTGGCCTTGGGATGTGGTGGTTCGGGCCACCGCCGACAATCCGCTCTATTGCCCCCGACGAGCCGCATTGCTGGTGCGCCACCATGTGCAACATCGGGCCCAATACACCTGCATCCGCAACCTCTCCTATGTGGTGCCGGAAGCCATCCGCTGCCACACGCTGCGGCAAGTGGAAGCCGAGCAATGGGACCCTTATACCCGGGAACATGTCACCCCCCACCTGCGCCAGTATCCGCATCGCTATCGGGTTCAGATGCTTCCTGCGTGTTGGCAGGGTCTTCGGCCGGAGTTTCGCTTGACGGTGGACACGCCCCAACAGTACGAACAAATGGCCCTCTTGTTCCACGAGCTGGGCAAGGACGACCCTCTGTTCCCGCTGGAGATGGTGTATCGGTATTTGGAAGTGCAGCATGGGGTCCCCTGTCCTGGAAGCCCTCTTCTGTATACTTGATAAACTTAAGCCAGAAGGTAGGATAAGTCCCGGACCAAGCAACGCCTTCTGCTGGGGAACAATTCATGCCACGGACCAGAAGCCAAGCAGCTCCAAGACGCACGGAATGCACTACCCGAGAACTCTTTTCCAGCACTGGTAGCGTTAACATTTCTTCCCACTACGATCCCAAGGCAGATGTGGTCTTGTTCCAGGGCGATTGCCTGGAACTGTTGTCCCAAATCCCAGATGAAAGTGCTCAACTTGTAATCACTTCGCCTCCTTATAACATTGGGAAGCCTTACGAGCGAAAGATCAACATAGAATCTTACATTTCCCAACAGAGGGCAGTGATTCAGGAATGTGTGCGAATTTTGAATCCTCGGGGAAGCATCTGCTGGCAAGTAGGCAACTTCGTAGAACAAGGGAAAATTATCCCTATTGATGTTTTGCTTTATCCAGTGTTTGCCGAGATGAAACTTCAGATGCGTAATAGAATTATATGGCATTTTGAACACGGCTTGCATTGCACACGGAGGTTTTCTGGACGATACGAAACGATCATCTGGTTTACGAAAACCGATGATTATGTTTTCAATTTAGATCCGGTTCGCGTACCTCAGAAATATCCGGGAAAAAAATACTTCAAAGGTCCCAAGGCTGGCCAGTATTCCTGCCATCCGCTAGGGAAAAACCCCGGTGATGTATGGATTATTCCTAATGTAAAGCATAATCATGTGGAGAAAACTATTCATCCATGTCAATTCCCCGTGGAGCTTGTAGAGCGGCTCGTGCTAAGTATGTCTCATGCTGGAGATTGGGTAGTGGATCCGTTCATCGGGGTCGGAACCACTGCCGTGGCAGCCGTGATGCACAACAGAAAAGCCGCAGGAGCTGATATTGTCCCAGAGTATATACAGATTGCAAAAGAACGAGTAAACCTCGCCTCCCAAGGCTTACTCAAAACCCGACCTATGAACCGGCCTGTTTACGAACCTCCCCCCCGTTGTGCTCAAGTCAGGAGAGATTCTGTTTGAAATGAGACTAGCTCAAAAGTATTCTCACCTCAATGGACTGGAGTTCCTCCTTGTCCACAAGCCCTATCTATGGGAAGAAATTGAAAAAGTCATTGAGCGCATTAATGCCGAAAATGCCGCACCAAAGTTTCACAGGAGAAAAGGAAAAGAGGCAAAAAGCTGTTTAGTCCAAAAGAGCTAAATAAGGCATTCCAAACGGAACTAAAACAACTTGGCTGGCAGGAAAGCCGGGTGGAATATTGGGTAACGACCGATGTGCGTCTCATACGGTCTACCCTCTCCCTGCCCCCTGAGGAACAACGAAAAATTATTCTCCAACACGGAGAGACCCCTATTTTTAGCTACAATCAAACGGATTTCGTCAAGGAACGAGTCGCCATAGAAGTTCAGTTCGGGAAATACGCTTTTGTAGCCTATGACCTTTTCGTCAAACACCTGGCTTTCTTTGTGGGTGATAAAATTGATGTGGGTATAGAAATCTTACCTATGAAGTCATTACAATCTCAAATGAGCTCAGGTGTCCCTTATTTTGAAGGGGAGCTTTACAATGTTGTAAGGCAAGGACGAGGAGTGCCTGCTGTTCCTTTGGTGCTTGTAGGAATAGAACCTTGAATAAACCTTCTAGTATAAAAACTCCAGGCCAACCTATGGCTTCAAAGATCAATCTTGTTTGTCCGCATTCATTTCTGGATTTTTGTTTTGTTGCTGTTGCTGGACTTGTTTGAGAAGCTGCATCAGTTCCAGGGACTTTTTCACGCCTTGGTCCAGCACGAAGGTGAGCCGAGGGGTGTATCGGGTGTCAATTTTGTCGGCGATTCTGGCCTGCAAGAATCCGGCTGCCGATTGCAAACCGTGCAAGGCCAATTCCTGTTGAGCCGGAGGACCCATGACCGACACATGCACCTTGGCCTGACGCATGTCGGCCGAAAGATCCACCGCAGTCACAGTCACATCTTTCACTCGAGGATCTTTCACCTCGGTCAAGATGGACCAGGAGATCACCTGCCGGATGGCTTCGGCGGCTTTTTGCAATCGGCGTTGTTTCATGGGATCACCAAGTCTGGGGCCAGGCAAGCCAAGGAGAAAAAAGCCGGCGCTAAATTGTACGCTACCATTTTACGCCGTTGGGCCAGGGCGAAAACCACACTGCAAGCAGCGCACCTCATTCTATGCCGCCGGGGCAATGCTGTAGCCCAGGGCTTGGGCATATTGGAGCATTTTTTCCCAGGGTCGGGGTTTCCAGGCTCGGGCCGGGACTCCGCGATAGATGGTCCAGGGTCGGGTGCGCGTTCCCGACGGCAACAGCGCTCCAGCAGCCAGCACGGTACCTTGGCTCAAATGGCACCCTGGCAAGACTACGCAGTTGGAACCCAAGTTGACAAAATCTTCCATCACCACCGGCTCACAATGGACCTGATCCCGAAACTGAGGCGGGATGACTGGTCCTGGGCCAATTAGCCCCAACCCTTGAAAACTATCACTGGCACAAACGATCCGCCCCCCGGCGGCGATGTTGGTAAAGTGGCCCATCCGCAACAATGCTTCCCGACCTCCGATGACCGAAACATGCGGCCCTATGTGCACATAATCCCCCAGCTCCAAAGCCGTGGTGCAATAGAAAAATGCATCAATGGCCACATGCTTGCCCACCCGCACCAGCTCCGGATAGCGGATCACCACCGGCTGGCCCACCACCACATCCTCTCCACAGGCTGCAAAAGAGTTCATGAGCGTTGCCTCCCAGCTAGCAGTGCTGATCCTTGGCGGAAAGTTCCCCTAGCATAGCACTGCCCCTGGCTGGGAATCATCCCCAGTTACCTCCTCCCGGGGGAGAAGTTTTTCCCACTGGAGCGTTTTTGGACGATAAAGGGAAATTGCAAAAAGCGTTGCAATCACATGGGAACAGGTGTATATTGCCTTTTTGGAGTCAGGGCTCCAGTTTCCCGCCTCGTGTGCCCGCCTTGTTTTCCTTCCCGCCTGAGGAGAAATCCGATGCGAGCTCCGGGATGGTGGTCGGTAGTTGCAATGGGCGTGGTGCTAGTGCTGGCATGGCAAGCACGAGCTGAGCAGCCGGTGGACTTTGCCACTCAAGTGCGACCGTTGCTTTCGGATCGGTGTTTCAAGTGTCATGGCCCGGACTCCAACGCCCGAGAGGCCGATCTGCGGCTGGATATTCGCCAAGGAGTGTTTGAACCCCGTGAGGATGGCAAGCCAGTGGTGGTGCCGGGTAAGCCGGAGGAAAGTCTGCTGTTTCAGCGAATTGTGACTGAGGACGAAGACCTGCGAATGCCGCCTCCGGGCGGAGCCAAGCCCCTGAGTGCTGAAGAAATTGACCTGATCCGACGCTGGATCAAGCAGGGAGCTGCTTGGGAAGATCATTGGGCCTTCGTGCCCCCCAAGCGGCCTCCACTGCCCAAGTTGAAAAACGCCCAAGGAGTGCGCAACCCGATAGATGTGTTCATTCGGGCCCGATTGGAACAGGAAGGTCTGCAACCCTCTCCGGAAGCATCGCGGGAGGTGCTCATTCGCCGGGTGACGCTTGACCTGACCGGACTTCCGCCCACGCTGGAAGAAGTGGACCGTTTTCTGGCCGATACGCACCCTGGGGCCTATGAGCGCCTGGTGGACCGCTTGCTGGCTTCGCCCCACTTTGGAGAACACATGGCCCGATACTGGCTTGATGTGGCCCGATACGGAGATACCCACGGCTTGCACCTGGACAACTATCGTTCCATATGGCCCTATCGGGACTGGGTCATTCGGGCCTTCAACACCAACAAGCCGTTTGATCAGTTCACGATTGAGCAGATTGCTGGGGATTTGCTTCCTGGGGCCACGCGCGATCAGATCGTGGCCACCGGATTTCTTCGTTGCAATGTGACCACCAGCGAGGGAGGGGTGATTCCTGAGGAGTTCCGCGTCCGCTACACAGTGGACCGGACCGAGACGGTGGGCACGGTGTTCCTGGGTCTGACGATCGGATGTGCCGTGTGCCACGAGCACAAGTACGATCCGATCAGTCAGCGTGAGTTTTATCAGATGTACGCGTTCTTCAACAGCAGCGCGGACAAAGGACTGGATGGCAACGCTCCCTTGCCCCCGCCGGCGATCAAAGTGCCTACCCCCGAGCAGGAGCGTCGTCAAAGAGAGCTTCAAAGCCGGTTGCAAAAGGCTCAAAAAGAGCTGGAGCAAGCCGTGGCTGCTTTGGACTACCAAGACCCTCTGGCCGACGCTTCCCAACAGGAGTTGGCAGGGCCGGAGGAAGTGTGGATTGACGAAGCCTTGCCCGCTGGGGCCCAGCCCATGGGAAACGAAGGCCAAAAAAGCTGGCAATGGGTCTCCCAACCGGAGCATCCGGTCCACTCCGGACAAAAAGCCACCCGACGAAGTGCCAAAGCCCTCAGCCAGCACTTCTTCCTGGGAGCCAATCCACCGTTGGTGGTGCAGGCCGGGGATGTGCTGTTTGCCTATGTCTATTTGGAGCCTGAAGACAAACCAGCCCAGATTATGCTCCAGTTCCACAGCAAGAATTGGGAACATCGGGCCTATTGGGGCGAGGACCGCATTCCCTGGGGGCGACCCAACTCCCCCAGCCGACGCCGTCTGGGCGACTTGCCCCCAGCGGGCCGTTGGGTGCGGCTGGAAGTGCCGGTGGAAAAGGTGGGCCTGAAACCCGGCGACCGGATTGACGGTTGGGCCTTCACCCAGTTTGGCGGCACGGTCTATTGGGACCGAGCGGGAGTGCAGCGTGCTTATCCGCCCAAGCAAGGTGGGTTCCTCTCCTTCCGGCGTTGGGAGCATGTGATGAAACGCACCGGCGGCCAAGAGCTGCCCAAGCCGATCCGGGAAGCCCTCCGCACTCCTTCGGACAAACGCACCCCCAAGCAGCAAAAACAACTGCTCCGCTACTTCCTGGAAAAAGTCTGCGTGGCCACCCGAGAGCGGCTCAAGCCGCACCTGGATCGGGTCAACCAGATCCGGCAAGAGTTGAAAAAACTCAACGAGTCCATTCCGGCAACGCTGGTGATGCGCGACTTGCCCAAACCGCGTGAGACCTATGTGCTGCTTCGCGGCGAGTATGACCGCCCGGACAAGAACCAGAAAGTGCAACCGGATGTGCCCAAGGTGTTCCCCCCCCTGCCGGAAGGGGCTCCTCGCAACCGCTTGGGTCTGGCCCAATGGCTCGTGCGACCTGATCACCCCCTGACGGCCCGAGTTACCGTCAACCGTCTGTGGCAACAGTTCTTTGGCACCGGATTGGTGAAGACCTCCGAGGATTTCGGTTCCCAAGGAGAAATTCCTTCCCATCCAGAGCTTTTGGACTGGCTGGCGGTAGAGTTTGTCCAGAGCGGTTGGGACATCAAGCACATGGTGCGTTTGATCGTCACCAGTGCCACTTATCGTCAAAGCTCGCGTGTGCGTCCGGAACTATTGAAACGGGATCCGGAAAACCGGCTTCTGGCCCGAGGGCCCAGGTTCCGACTGGATGCGGAAATGATCCGTGATCAGGCATTGGCCGTCAGTGGGCTTCTGGTTCGGGAGTTTGGCGGACCGGGAGTAAAGCCCTATCAACCGCCTGGGATCTGGGAAGCGGTAGCCTATCCCAGCAGCAACACCGCCCGATACAAACAGGACCATGGCCGCAAGCTTTATCGGCGTTCTATTTACACTTTCTGGAAGCGTACCGCTCCTCCGCCGAACATGGCAGCATTTGATGCCCCAACTCGGGAAAAATGCACAGCTCGTCGGGCCCGAACCAACACCCCCCTTCAGGCCCTGGTGACGATGAATGATGTCCAGTTCGTAGAAGCCGCTCGAGTGCTGGCCCAACGAGCTTTGCAACAAAGCGGGCTTTCGGACGAAGACCGTTTGATATGGCTGTTCCGGACCGTTACGGCCCGACGGCCCAAACCCCAAGAGCTGGCCGTGCTGCGCCGCGCATTGCAACAACATCTGACCCACTACCGCAACCATCCTGAGCTGGCTAAACAACTCGTCCAGGTGGGCGAGTATCCTCGGGACGAGTCGCTTGATGAGGTCCAACACGCCGCCTGGACAATGATATGCAACCTGTTGCTCAACCTGAGCGAAACGCTGACCAAAGGTTAGTGCTGCCGGAGGCGTGGTGATTTGCAGAGGGAAAAAACCGCGGACCAGAAAGCCCTGGAGGAGAGTAAGCCATGGATCCGATTCGCGAATATGAGCTGATGATCACTCGACGACACTTTTTCGGCCGGATGGCCACTGGGATCGGGATCCCGGCTCTGGCTTACTTGCTTCAGCCGGAGTTGTTCTCCGGTACGGCTAAAGCTGGCTCTAGCGACCATGGTGTACTGGGAGCGCCGCATTTTCGGCCCCGAGCCAAGCGAGTGATTTATCTGTTCATGTCCGGGGCTCCGTCGCAGATTGACCTTTTTGACTACAAGCCAAAACTCAATGACTTGTTTGATACCGATTTGCCCGATTCGGTCCGGATGGGTCAGCGGTTGACGACGATGACCTCGGGGCAGAAGCGGTTTCCGATTGCCCCATCCATGTACAAGTTCAAGCAGCATGGCCAATCCGGCATTTGGCTCTCAGAGCTTTTGCCCCACTTGGGCACGGTGGCCGATGAAATTGCCGTGATCAAAACCTTGCACACCGAGGCCATCAATCACGACCCGGCCATCACCTACATCCAGACCGGTTCCCAAATCCCTGGACGACCCAGCTTGGGAGCGTGGCTTTCCTACGGGCTGGGCAGCATGAACGAGAACTTGCCGGCGTTTGTAGTGTTGATTGCCACCTGGAGTGCCAAGCGGGACGCTCAGGCGCTGTTTGCCCGACTGTGGGGAAGCGGTTTTCTGCCCTCCCGACACCAAGGAGTAGCTCTGCGCTCTAAGGGCGATCCGGTGCTTTATCTGACCAACCCGCCCGGCGTGGACGCCACCACACGACGCCAAATGCTGGACGCTCTCAGCCAGCTCAATCAGCAGCTTTATCAGGACTTTGCCGATCCGGAGATCGTCACCCGGGTGGCCCAGTACGAAATGGCCTATCGGATGCAAACTTCCGTGCCGGAGCTGATGGACTTTTCCGACGAGCCGGAGCATGTGTTGCGGATGTACGGGCCGGATGTACACAAACCAGGCTCTTTTGCCGCCTGTGCTCTCCTGGCCCGACGGTTAGCCGAGCGCAATGTGCGGTTCATCCAGATTTTCCACCGCGGTTGGGATCACCACGGGGCGCTGCCTCGGGACCTGCCGCTCCAGTGCCGCGACATCGACCAGCCTTGTGCCGCGCTGATCAAGGATCTCAAACAGCGCGGTTTGCTGGACGACACGCTGATCATCTGGGGAGGAGAGTTCGGCCGCACCGTCTATTGCCAAGGCAAGCTGACCCGAACTAACTACGGTCGCGACCACCATCCCCGATGCTTCAGCATCTGGATGGCCGGAGGAGGAATCAAGCCCGGCATCACCTACGGCGAAACCGACGACTTCAGCTACAACATCGTCCGCGACGGAGTGCACATCCACGACCTGAACGCTACCATCCTGCACTGCTTGGGAATTGACCATCGCCGCTTCACGGTCAAGTTCCAAGGTCTGGATGTGCGGCTCACCGGCACTGGCGACCAGGGCCAGGTGGTGCACGGGCTGCTGGCCTGAAACAGTGGCTCCCGAAGGCCCCTGCCCCCTTTGCTGCGGAGCACCAAGCCAGAGGGTATAATCCCATAGATGCCTCTTGAGTGCGGAGATGGGCTTGGTGCTTCGCCGGTGCTGCGTGTGGCTGGTGTGGAGTGGGGCACTGCTGGCTTGGCCCTGGACGGCCTTGGCCGAGCCGGACTTGATCGCCCACTACCACCAGACCCTCCGCCAGTATCAACAGCAGTTGCTCCGTTTGAGCCAGAAGGACCAAGCAGCTTCTCAGGACCAGCTTGCCCAGCGGCTTCGGTCTTGGCTTTGGGAACCCCAAGAAGGACAACTCATCTACTTGCTCCCCGAGGAGCTTCCGTCCGAGGCTTCTCCGTCCCAGCTTTCCGGTTCCGGGGAATTGGAAAAGGAGTTCAGCCAGTTGCGTCGGGAATATGCGGAGCGTTTTTTTCGCTTGGCCGTGCAAGCTGCCCGAGCCGGCCAGGTGGAATTGTGCTTTGCCTGCTTGAACCATGTGGCTCGAGACGATCCGAACCACCAGGGGCTGAGGCGCCTTTTGGGGTTCAAGCGTCATCGGGGCCGTTGGGTCAGCCCCTTAGCTGCCAGCCGATTGCGTCGGGGCTGGGTGTATGATCGTCGCTGGGGCTGGTTGCCGCGATCGCATCTGAAACGCTACGAACAAGGCCAGCGTCGCGTTCAGGGCCGTTGGGTCTCCGCTGAGCAAGCGCAACACTTCCACAGCAATCCTCAGCACCCCTGGCAACTGGAAAGCCAGCACTTTGTGCTCCGCACCACCGTCCCCCCCGAAAAAGCCCTGCCGATGCTGGAACGAATGGAACTGTGCTTTCAACTGTGGCGGCGTGTGTTCGCCTCGTTTGCTTACACTCCAAGTCAGGTGCGTCGGGCCGTTCAGGGGGGGCGAGCCTTGCCCGGCCCCAAAGCCAAGTTCCGCGTCGTGTTGTTTGCCTCGCAAGAGCAATTCCGCCAAAGGCTTGCCGAGGTGCTGCCCCCGGGCGTGCAAACCACCGGCTACTACCACAGCGCTTGGCGCCAGAGCTTCTTCTACTGGACCGGCAATCCGCAAGATCCCACCTTGGTCCACGAGCTGACTCATCAGTTCTGCGCCGAAATGCTGGATCAGGTGGGAGATGTAGGCCAGAGGGCCAACTTTTGGGTGGTGGAAGCCGTGGCTTGCTACATGGAATCCCTCCATCTGGAGGGAACCCAGGCCATGCTAGGAGGTTGGGATGCCGATCGGGTTCAGGATGCCCGATACTATTTCTATCACGATCGTTTTTCCGTGCCGCTGGAGCGACTCTGTGCCCTGAGTCGCCAGCAGTTTCAGCAGCATGACCAGTTGCCCAAACTCTATGCCCTTTCGGCCGCTTGGGCCCACTTCCTCATGGATGCCCAAGAGGGACGCTTTCGCCAGGGAACGATGCAGTACTTGAAAGATGTCTTCCGCGGCAGGGACGATCCTGGCTCTCTGCGTCGCCGACTGGGACTTTCCTGGAGTGAGCTTCAAGGACGGTTTTTGCGTTGGATGCAATTGGAAAATGTGGCCCTGGTGCCGCTGCATGCCAAGCAACTGGAGTATCTGGTGCTTTGCGGCACCCGAGTGGACGATGCCGATTTGAAACAGCTCCCCCCGATGCCACAACTGCAATGGCTGGACTTGGCCGGAACCCAAGTGAGCAACCAGTGCCTGAAACTCCTTGCTCGTTGGCCCAAGTTGGAGCAACTGGACCTGAGCCACACGCTAGTTACTGCCGAGGCTGTGGAGGAGTTTTTGCGCCAAGGGCAACTGCCTCGGCTGCGCAGGGTGATTTTGCAAGGGGTGCCGGGAGCTGGAGCCCTGGCCCAACGCCTTCGGGCCCAAGGAGCTCAGGTGGATGTGGTGCCGTAGGGGAAACGCGGCTTGCGGCTGGCGTCCTACGACACGCGAATGGAAGTGCAGATCATGTCCCGGTGCCTGAGCACAAGTGGAAGCGTGTTGCTCTAGGTTTCTCTCTCCTGCGGCTGAAACCGCAGGCTCGCTGCTGGCCACTGGCCACTTCGGTCCTTCTTACTTGGCGAGCGTTGGGACACTGGGTACAACCAACAGGAGGAGCTGTTTTTGATGGCCTTGCGGAGTTGGATTGGGTCATGGGCAACATGGCAACGCGACCGTCTGGCAGGGAGCTGCAAGGAACCGCAGCGGTCGTGACCGGTGCCGGAAGCGGCATCGGGCGGGCCGTGGCCTTGGCACTGGCCGATGCCGGGGCGGATGTGCTGGTTCACACTCGGGCCAATCGCCCAGGTGTGGAACAAACCGCCCAAGAAATCGCCCAACGAGGACGCAAGGCGGAAGTTTTCCTGGGCGATTTGGCTCTGGACTCCACCCAGGACGAACTGATCCGCAGGGCTTTCGTCTGGCAACCGATTTCCATTTGGGTCAACAATGCCGGAGCGGATGTCCTGACCGGAGAAGC
>JAJRRR010000194.1 GCA_024279285.1 Planctomycetota bacterium | reverse complement strand
CTGGTTGTCAATCACCAGCGTGCCTTGCACCACCTGTTGCACTTCCTGGCGGAACTTGGGGTCCTGCATCTTGCCCAACAGGTTGGGGAAATAGGAGTTGCCGTCCTGTCGGGCCAGATCGCGCAGAGCACGCAAGGCCTCGTCCGTCTGAACCAAAAGCTGCTCCACCTGCTCTTCCAGGCGATCCACGCGGAGGATCAACTCCTGAGCCCAGTGGGGAAGTTGCTGGGACGAGCCCTTGGAATCGCCCGCTTGCTGGTTTTTGGGGCTCCCTGCCAGAAGTTGCTCCAGGCGTTGCAGGCGTTGGGAAAGCTGTTTGGCCCAATCGGGCATGGGAGCTTCCGAAGATTTTTTTTCTTGGGGAGCTTTGGGTTTATCAGGCGATTGCTGAGGCTGTCCGGCCACCGCCAGCGTGCAGCATCCCAAGGCCATTGCTCCAAGCAGTGTGATGGTGCGCATGGCTTTGCCCTCCGGTGAAGTGGTTTTTGGGGTTTGCACAAGATTCGTGCTCCTGGGAACACCCTCCCACTTGGGAGCCCTCTTGCCATCTTTCACCCTACCAGCGTTTCCCCCGAAAGGGCAAGCAATCACTTTCTCTGGGGCCTTAAGTTCTCAAGCGTTCCCAAGCCTCGGACAGAAAGTCCCAAGACGGCAGATCAAGAGCCAACTACTGCTGGCAGGAGCCCTGTGGAACCTGAGGCCAGCGGAAGTAAAACACCCGAGGCTTGCCCTCCTGGAGCATGACCACTCGGGCGGCGGTGCCAGGGTAGCAGCGTAGCAGTTCAAATCCCCGCTGAGGGCCCAACACACTCACCGCCGTGGCCAAGGCGTCGGCTTGCATTCCCTGGGGAGCGATCACCGTCACGGTGCTCTGGTTGGTCAGGCCCAATCCGGTTCGTGGGTCCACGATGTGGGAATAGCGTTTGCCGTCGATGAGCACATGCTGGTAGGCGTCGCCGCTGGTGGCCACGGCCACTTGGGCCAGATGGAGAAACTGAGGGGGCTTGGGCCGACGGGGATCAACAGGAGGGAGCTGCACGCGCCAGGCCCGGCGGCCCGGGGGAGGATCGCCCAAGGCCAGATCCCCTCCTCCATCTACCAGCGCGTGCCGGATCCCTCGGCGGCGAAGCACTTCCAGGGCCTGTTGTACCGCGTAGCCTTTGGCCACTCCGCCCAAGTCCAGCCGCATTCCTGATCGCATCAGGAGCACTCGCTTGGTGCCAGGGTCCAGGCGCAGCCACCGGTAGCCAGTGGCTTGGAGGGCTTGTTGGAGTCGTTGGGGTTTGGGGAGCCGGTGTTGTCGTCGGGCCCGACGCCACAGCCGCACCAGCGGGCCCACCGTCACATCAAACGCTCCCTCACTGCGGCAAGCCAAACGCTGGGAAAAACTCAGCACACGCCACAAGTCCTCACTGACCCGAACCCAACGCCCTGTGCCCGAGGTGGCCGAAAGTCGGGAAAGTTCGCTTTGGGGGTCGTAATCGCTCAAAATGGAATTAAGCTGGTCAATGCGCTCAAATGCGGATTGAGCTGCCGCTTGGGCCTGATGTGGTGTGGAGGCATAAAGTACAATTTGAAACACCGTGCCCATCTGGCGATGGGAAAACTGGTAGCGTCGTAGCTCCTGGGCCGCCACAGCGGTGGCAAGCCCAAACCACCACGCCACCGCGGCCCAAGGGGCCAACCTCCCTCCCCAACCGAACTTCCCCATACACGACACTCCAATTACCGGGCTGAAACTTGCGATCCTGGGCTCGGGTGCAACTGCCCGAGCCCCACGGTGGCTATTGTCAGGCCGGTTTCCCCAAGTTTATCCTCAAAAAAGCACTCGTGGACTCACCCTGGACAAAAAGGAGGAATCAGGCGTGAAGCACACCTGGAGTTGGCCAGCTTGTGCGGCGATGGTGAGCTTGGGAATGTGGGCAGCAGCTTGGGGCATGGCCTGGGCTGGCGAAGGCCCCGGGGACAATCTGCCTCCGGTGCCTGTGCCCAATGCCTATGCCAAAACTCCCCAAGAAATGAAACCCTACACGGAAATCATCCCCGGCACCAATGTCAAGTTTGAGATGATCCCGGTGCCTGGGGGGAAGTTCCTGATGGGCTCTCCGCCGGATGAACCAGGACGCCGAGAGGACGAGGGCCCTCAACATTGGGTCGAAGTGGAGCCTTTCTGGATTGGCAAGTGTGAGGTCACCTGGGACGAATATGAGATTTGGGCTTTTCGGCTGGACATCAAGCGGCGTCAGGTGTTGGGGATCAAGCCCACGCCTCGGGACAAACTGGCCGATGCCGTCACGCGGCCCACGCCCCCCTATACTGACATGACCTTCGGCATGGGCAAGCACGGCTATCCGGCCATCTGCATGACCCAACTGGCCGCCAAAAAGTACTGCGAATGGCTCACCGCCAAAACCGGCCGATACTACCGTCTTCCCACCGAAGCCGAATGGGAATACGCCTGCCGTGCCGGAACCAAAACCGCCTACTCCTTCGGAAACAACCCTGAAAAGCTGGACGAATATGCCTGGTACTTCGACAACAGCGATGAAAAGTACCACAAAGTCGGCACCAAAAAGCCCAACCCCTGGGGCATTCACGACATGCACGGCAATGTGGCCGAGTGGTGCCTGGATGCTTACGATCCGCACTTTTATAAGAAACTGGCCGGACGGACGGTAAAAAACCCCTTCAACCCTCCCAAGGCACTTTATCCTCGGGTGGTGCGAGGAGGCAGTTGGGACGATGATCCGGAGGACTTGCGCAGTGCCGCCCGACGCGGAAGCCACCCGGATTGGAAAATGCAAGACCCCCAAATCCCCCAAAGCATCTGGTATCATACGGATGCCACCTTCGTCGGATTCCGTGTGATCCGCCCGTTCCGTCCTCCTACCGAAAAAGAGAAAAAGCTCTACGGACCGGATAAGTATCAATTGGGAGAAGAAGAATAATTTCTCAAAAAAGAACTTGCTGGCTTTGGAGCCGTCCGATGGGTAAAAACGGATAGCGTGTCCTGGTGCTCGTAGTAAGGAGGAATGCTCATGTCCGGCCGCAACACTTCCCAGGCTCGTGGCAAGTCGCGTCGAGAGTTTTTGCGCACTTCGGGAGCGGTGGTGGCTGCCAGCACCTTGGCGGGCACGCTGGCAGTTCCGCGAGGAGTGCATGCCGGAGCGGATGAGACGATTCGGGTGGGCCTGATCGGTTGCGGCGGACGCGGCACAGGGGCGGCTTCCCAAGCCTTGAGCACCAAAGGGCCGGTCAAACTGGTGGCCATGGGCGATGCGTTCCACTATCGGCTCCAGGGTAGCCTCAACAAACTCAAAAAAACCTTCGGCGACAAAGTGGATGTCCCCCCCGAGCGGCAATTCGTCGGCTTGGACGCCTATCGCAAAGTGATTGACGCCGGAGTGGACCTGGTCATCTTGACCACTCCGCCTGGGTTCCGGCCCTTGCACTTCGAAGCTGCCGTCAAAGCCGGAAAGCATGTCTTCATGGAAAAGCCGGTGGCCACCGACGCTGCCGGCGTGCGACGGTTGCTCAAAGCCAACCAACTGGCCAAAAAGAAAAATCTGGCCGTGGGGGTCGGGCTCCAACGGCATCACCAGAACACCTATCGTGAGACCATCAAGCGACTCCACGACGGAATGATCGGGCAGATTCACACGCTGCGCGTTTATTGGAACGGAGCTGGCGTGTGGGTCCGTCCACGGGACCCCAAAAAATATCCCGAAGTCAAAACCGACATGCAGTACCAGGTCAACAACTGGTACTACTTCGTCTGGCTCTCTGGCGACCATATCGTGGAGCAGCACATTCACAACATTGATGTGGGCATGTGGGTCAAACAGGGTGTGCCCATCGTGTGGTGCCAAGGCATGGGAGGGCGCCAAGTGCGCAAAGGCCCCGATCATGGCGAAATCTACGATCATCACGCCGTGGAGTTCCAGTTCGCGGACGGCACGCGGATGTTCAGCTACTGTCGGCACATTCCCAACTGCTGGAACAGTGTTTCCGAACATGCCCAAGGGACCAAAGGCACGGCCGAGATCAGCGCGGCTCGGATTGAAGTGCCCGGGCAAACCCGATGGCGCTATCGCGGCCCCCGAAACAACCCCTACCAGACCGAACACGATGATCTGTTTGCGGCGATCCGGGCTGGCACCCCTTACAACGAAGGGGACTTTGGGGCCATGAGCACCATGGCGGCGATCATGGGCCGCATGGCCACCTATTCAGGCAAGGCCATCACTTGGGACCAGGCGTTCAACGCCCCTCGGCTCACCCAGCACTGGCCTGATGTGGACAATCTCACTTGGGAAACTTCCCCACCGGTGCCTCAAGTGGCCGTCCCCGGCGTCACGGATGTCGGAATCGGCTAACCGGATCTTTGGCCCTCCGGTGCCCGAGTTGAAGGGCGGATTGCGCCTGGGGCGGGGAGTGTTTAGTGATCAAATGGCTAATCCCCAGCGCACATTTGCGACCACGCGGTCGTAAGGCGTGGGGGTGTTTGCGCTGGTGCCGTTGAATAAAGCCGGTAAAGATTGCAAAAGGCCGCAGAGGGGCGGGAACCAGAGTTTCACTTGGGTGCCCCTGCCCCAAGTAGGAAGCTGCTCCTGCTGCTAACCGTGCTTCAGGGCTTGCTTTGACGCTGACTTCGCTTTGGGCACATGGCAGGTACGATTTTCGTTCAGACACGCAAGGGGGAGGGGACGCTGGCTTTCCGGGCCTTTGCCCCCGCGTCCCCTTCCAGCCTGGCTCTTTTGGCCCCTTTGCCTGCCTCGCGTTTTGCAAGTTGCAGCTTTTGAAGTTTCCCTACTTCTGGCAAAGGGGGCACTTTTTGCCAATGGGCCTTTTTCCACCAGGGTGGCTGGAGAGTGGTCTGGGTTCCGGACGATACCCCAAAAAGACCGGGAGGGCGGGACAATGGTGCGTCCCTTTGTCCCAGATCATGGCAACCACCAACGGCTGCCATGATCTTTTTTGTTTGGGGAAAACTTAAGCGGCATCGGACTTGGCCGAAGCCGAGGCCACCACGCGCTTTTGAACATCGGTTTCCAAGGGACCAAAGGTGGCCTCATGACGCTGAATGGTCAACTCCAGGGCCCGAAGCATCCGCTTGGCCGTGTAAAAGTTCATCACCACGCGCTGTTGCACCCGAACCACCGGAGCCCCCGAGCTGAACGGCTGGGTGTTGATCCCAAAGTCAAACACCACTTCTTCGGGAGTGCCTGTAACGCGGCAAAAGTTGGCATAAAACGGCATCACATTGGCATCGTCCACCCGAATGCCGGGCACGGGAGCAGGCTCCGGGGTGCCGTTGCCTGAGCCTGGTTGGGAACGAGTTTCTAAGGTAGTTTCCGGAGTTTTCTCCTCGCCTGTCATGACACGCCTTCTCCTGCGACCAGAGGAAACCAGCAGGGCCGAGATTATGACACCGCAGCTTGGAAGGACCAAGAGAGATTCGCCCAGGGTGCAAGCACCTGAGAGCTTGAGCCGCCGGCGTGCTATCGCCAGGGTCGCCACTGGGGACGGCTCACCTCGCTGGGACCCGGAGCCGGAGAAGTGACCAAGTGGCGCGGTTGAATGGGGGATTCCGGACGCCGTGTCCCACTTCGCCAAGCGAACGATCCGGCCGCTGCCCAGGTTGAACTCTTGCCCTCTGGATGGGCAAGCCGGGGAGCCGGGGAACCACCGGAACTTAGTGCCACCGAGTCATCCTGCTGGGAAGTCCCCAAGGGGAACTTTACTGGGGTTTGAGCTTGAAGCCGTCGCCCTTGGGGAGTGATGAGCCGGGCATACAGGCGGAGATTTTCCTGCTTAGGCAGAGGTCCTTCCCAGTGCATGCGTAGCAGGAGCATAGGTCCCTGATCGGTTTGAACCACATGCAAGCGGACCGCTTCGGGAGAGTAGTCCCAGCGGGCCAGCCGGACCGGGAACGAGCCGCTGTGGTCCACCACGGCCAAAGCCAATTGCCCCTGGGGAACCACGGCACGGTGATGGGGGTCTTGGGCCATCAAGCCCACTTGAATCAGATCGGCTACCTCGTCTCCATCGGTGTCCACAGCCAAGGTTTCCTCGGGATGGAAGAAGATTCGGGCCACGGTTCCGGAAGAAGGATTCTGGGACCCTGCATAACGCTTTCTGGAAACAGCCCGGCCAGGGCGGCTTGGAGCGGATTGGGCATGTCGGGGCAAAGCCGGTTCCAATCGGGGCCAATGCTTCTGGCCGCCGGAAGAAGACTGCGGTTGGCCCAACTCCACCTCCGGTGGCTGGAACTGAGGAACAGATGGCGAAGGAGCAGTTTCTTCCTCGCCAGGTTTCCCTTCCCGGAGCTTGCGCCGGCACTGACGCAGGGCAAGCTCGTAGTCGGACAGCAACACTTCCAACTGGGTGATCTGTTCCCCCAGAAGGAAGTTTTCTCGCTGCAATTCACGGATGGCTTGTTGGGTGTGATGGCATCCCAACCCCCACAGGGCCAACATCCAGATTGCCCAGCGCCGGCTCATGATGCGTTTCCACTGGTGGCAAACCGCCCCCCGGGAGTTCGCCCACCCACTCTATCGGCCCAAGACCCGGAAAACTTTGCCTTTTTGCTCCAATCGTTAAAATCCTCACCCGTTTCCTCCTGTGCTTTTAGCACAGCTAGCAGTGCTACAGACTCGCTTGTTCGGAGTGGAAAAAGTGTCCAAGGCGCCCTTGACCGTGGCTGTGGTGGGAGCTGGACTGATCGCCCGTGAGGAACATCTGCCCGCCTGGACCTTGTTTCCTCAGGCTCAGGTGCTTTGGCTGGTGGAGCCGCAAGAGCCGGTGCGTCATCGGGTGCAACGGGAGTTTGACATTCCTCGGGTAGCTGCCACGGTGGAGCCTGTGTTGGACGATCCCAGGGTGAAAGTGGTGGACATTTGCGCTCCCAGTGGGCTGCATGCCCCGCTTGCTCAGCAAGCTCTGGAAGCAGGCAAGCATGTGTTGTGCGAAAAGCCGATGGCCCTGACGGCTCAACAGGCTTGGAATCTGGTCGGGCTTGCCCGCCGCAAGGGATTGCGGCTGATGATCGGCCATCACTTGCGTTTTGATCCGGTGGCTAGGGCGCTTCGGAAGGCGTTGCAGGAGTGGGGAGCGGGGGAGTTTCATGCGATTCGGGCCCAATGGATCCGCCAGCGCAGGCTTCCGGCTCGGCCCAGCTTCACCCAACGCTCCCTGGCCGGAGGAGGCGTGTTGCTGGACTTGGGCGTGCACATGATCGACTTGGCCTGGTGGATGGCCGGTTCCCCCCGACCTCTGGCAGCCTCGGCCGCAATAAACAATCGTCTGGCCCGACGACCCGATGTAAAAGGCCAATGGGGCCACTGGAACCCGAACACCATCGAGGTGGAAGACTTTGCCTGGGGCCAAATCCGGTTTGAAAACCAACTGCTCCTCTCCCTGGAAGTCAGTTGGTTGGCGCTGGACCCCCGAGAGGAATATCAACAGGTGCAATGGTATGGGAATCGTTGGGGGGTGTTGTGGCCTCGGGGTCAACTGGTGGCTCACCGGCGAGGTCGCCCTTGGGCGGTGCAAGTGCCCCCGGCTCATTCCCACAAGCCTCACCGCCTGTTGATCTGGGAGTTTGCTCAAGCCCTGCTCCACGACATCCCTGAGCCAATTCCCCCGGAACAAATCGCCACCGTTACGGCCATGATTGAAGCCCTCTATCGCTCCGCCCAACTGGGCCAAGAGGTGCCCGTGCCTCAGCCTCCCGAAGAAAACCTTGCCTGATACCACGCAAAGCTGCCCCTCGTTCCCCAAGGCCCAACTCAAGTCCGTTGTCCCAGCTTACTGCTGGCATCCGTTTCGGTCATGGGTTCTTTGGTTGCCTTCTGTCAACTGGGGCCAACGGATGTGGTAGTCGGTGTGAAGTTGGAAGTGGTGAGCGACCTGAAGCAGCAGGGCTTCGGAGAACAAAGGACCTTGCAACTGCAACCCCAGGGGAAGCCCTTCTCCGGTGAACCCACACGGCAAGCTCAAAGCCGGAATGCCCGCCAAATTAGCTCCTACGGTGAACAGGTCCACCAGATACATGCTCAGCGGGTCCTGGGTCTTTTCGCCCAAGGCGAAAGCCGCACTGCTGGCCACCGGTCCGGCGATCAAGTCCACCTGTTCAAAAGCGTCCAGATAGTCCTGGCGGATGAGCCGACGCACTTTGAGAGCTTTCAAGTAGTATTGGTCGTAATAACCAGCACTGAGGGCATAAGTGCCCAGCATGATGCGCCGCTTCACTTCCGTGCCGAACCCTTGACTTCGCGTGGCCCGATAAAGCCGCACCAAGGGGGAATCCAGCTCCTGCACAGCCTGGTGATCTCCGGCTTGAGCCAGTCGTTGAGCTTCTTGGCGCAAGGCGGCCAGCACCTCTTGCTCGTTGGCCCGATAGCCAAAGTGGATGCCGTCGTATCGGGCCAGATTGCTGGAAGCTTCGCTGGGAGCGATGATGTAGTAGGTGGCCACGGCGAATCGGGCATGAGGTAACCGGACTTCCCGAAGCTCGGCCCCTAGCTGTTGGCGCAGTACCTTGAGGGCTTGTTGCACGGCTTGTTGCACTTCTGGCTCCAGGGCTTCCAATTGCTCGGGCACCCAACCTATGCGGAGCTTGGGCAGGGGTTGTTGGATCACTTGGCAGTAGCGTGGCACGGGCTGGTTGACACAGGTGGAGTCACGCTCGTCAGGGCCGGCGATCAGTTCCAGCAGCAAGGCGGCGTCCAGGGCCGATCGGGCCAGAGGGCCGATCTGGTCCAAGCTGCTGGCAAAGGCTACCAGCCCCCAGCGGCTCACGCGTCCATAGGTGGGCTTGAGTCCCAGCACCCCGCAAAACGCCGCAGGCAACCTGATAGAGCCTCCCGTGTCGCTACCCAAGCTCCATGGAGCCAACCCAGATGCCACTGCCACGGCTGAGCCGCCGCTGGAGCCTCCCGGGCTGCGATCCTCCGCCCAAGGATTCCGCGCCGGACCAAAAAAGGATGTCTCGTTGGAGCTTCCCATGGCAAACTCGTCTAGGTTGGTCTTGCCCAGCACCACCAGTCCCTGGCTCCGCAGACGCTTCACCACCGTGGCGTCAAAAGGGCTGATGTAGTCCTGGAGCATGCGTGAGGCGCAAGTGGTGGGCTGATCGGAAGTGCAGAGGTTGTCCTTCAGGGCAATGGGCACTCCGGCCCAGGGAGGAAGCTCCTCACCTCGACGGCGTCGCTGATCCACTTGCCGAGCCTGCTCCAAAGCCTGGGGATTGACATGGATGAACGCTCCCAGGGAGTCGTTGTACTGCTCAATTCGCTGCAAAAACTCCCTGGTGATTTCCTCGCTGCTGAGGGTGCCTTGGGCCAATTGTTGAGAAAGTTCCCAAGCCGAAGCTTTCCAAATCGGGGCCATTGCTGCCGCTCCTGTTGGCCAAAGCACACGCTAAGGTTCCAACACGGCCGGTACGCGGAAAAACTCTCCATCAGTCCGAGGAGCCTGTTGGAGAGCTTTTTGGCGAGGGAGGCTGGGCTGCACCTGATCAGGGCGAAACACATTGGTCAACTCCACCGCGTGGGCCAGCGGCTCTACGCCTTGGGTGTCCAGTTGAGCCAACTGGTCCACATACTCTACCACCCGGGCCAACTGGGCAGTGAGAAGCTCCAGCTCCTGGGGTTCCAGTTCCAATCGGGCCAGCAGGGCCACTTTTTCCACTTCGGCTCGGGTCAGAGCCATCGCACCGTTCTCCTGCCGAGGGCCAAAAGCTGCGCGGAACTTGAGTGCAATTGTGCCACTTGGACCGGCGCTGACAAAGAGGGGCAGCGCCAAAACTTTTTCCTCTCTAGAATCAAAAAGCCATCCACCGTACCGTGTGGATGGCTGGCCAAGAAACCGGTGTGCCTTTTGGCTCTCAGTTTTGGGGAGGCTGGACTTGTTTTTTCAACTCGGCCGGAAGTCGGAAGGGGCGCTGACGGATCAATCGGGCCACAGCTCCGGTTTTCAGGCATCGGGCGCAGACACGGATGCGTTTGTTCGTTCCGTTGGGGGTGGTGATGCGCACGCGCTGCAAGTTAGGCCGGAACTGGCGTCGGGAAATCCCGGTGATTTTGGTCCCCACGCCGCCCAAATATTTGGCCCGACCTCGCGTGGCCACCCGATTGCCCGTCAGCGGCTTTTTCCCACAAACTTCACACACCCGGGCCATGGTTTCGTGCTCCTTCTCAAGGGTGCGAAAACTTCAGTATATCTAACCCCCCAATGAGGACAAGAGCAAGGAGATTGTCTCCAAGAAGGCCCATTTTGAGTAAAGGGGTTTTTTAGGAAGCGGAGCTGCTCTTGTCCGGGTCCAGATGCGGGGATAGGATGGGCAAGGGTGTCCGTAGTTCATTGCCAAATCGCCCCTTGCGAACGGACCTCCCTTGTCGGCGCAGGGCGAACCCGGTGGAACTGCCTTGTGCTTCATCACCTTTGCAGGAAGGGAACCAGGATGTCTGCCCGCACCGCTCGTCGCACTTCCCTAGGGTGGTTGGTCTTTGGTGCAATTCTTCTGACGGTAGCACCGCTAGCTGCCCAACAACCTCTGCCCCAGCTCAGACCGCGCCCTACCGATCGCTGGATTCTTCAGGCCGTGGGCGTGCTGCTGCAAAAGGAACATTTGAGCCGTCCTCGGCTGGATGACCAGCTTTCCCAGCGAGCTTATGACTTGTTTGTGGACACCCTGGATCCCAACCGGCTTTATTTTCTCCAGGCGGATCTGGAGGAGTTCCAACCCTTGCGCAACCAGTTTGACGACCTGGTGCGTCAGGGGGAAATGGAACCGGTGTATCGGATGTTCCGACGCTTTTTGCAACGAGTGGACGAGCGCGTGGAGGTGGCGCTTCGCCTGTTGCAAGGTAGCTTTGATTTTACCAAACGCGAACAATTTGTGGTGGAACGCAAGGAACTCCCCTTTGCCCGCACGGTAGAAGAACTCAACCAGCGTTGGCGTCGGCGAATCAAGTACGACCTGCTAAACCAGAAACTGGAAGGCAAAACCCTGGCCGAAGCTCGGGAAACGCTGGCCAAACGCTATCGTTCCTTCTCCCGGCGGATGCGTCAGACCGACGGGGACGAGTTGCTGGAGATGTTTCTCAACGCCGTGGCTGGGGCCCTGG
>JAJRRR010000193.1 GCA_024279285.1 Planctomycetota bacterium | reverse complement strand
CGGTGGGACTGTACCGCGATGCTGCTGCTTTGTCCCGGCTGCAACGCATGGTGGTGGAGGACACTCCGGCCTTGCGGCGTGTGGCGGCTGAGGCCCTAGGCCGCATCGGCCACCCGCAAGCCGTGCCTGCTCTGCTCCAAGCGGCGGCCAAACCCGTCGACCGAGTCTTGGAACACTCTCTCATCTATGCCCTGATTGAAATTAACCACCCGGAAAGCATTCGCCAGGGGCTTCAAAGCTCCAACGCCCACTCGCGCCGCGCAGCCTTGGTGGCTTTGGACCAGATGCCCTCGGGGAACCTGCGGCCCGAGGAAGTAATTCCCTTGCTGGAATCCGAGGATCCGATTCTGCGAACTACGGCCCGGTGGATCGTCGGCCATCGTCCAACTTGGGCCCGGGCTCTCGTGCCCTACTTCCAGCGTCAACTGGCCCGAGGCTCCCTTACCTCCCAACAGCAAGAGGAACTCCAGAGCCAACTTGCCCAGGTGGCGTTTCATGCTCAAGTGCAATCCTTGATGGCTCAGGTGCTAAAGCGTTCCTCGGGCGATCAAGCCACATTGATCGTGCTGGAGGCGTTGGGGCGATCCGGCTTGAAGGAGCTTTCCCAGGAGCTAAGCGCCGGGGTGCTTCGTGCTTTGCAAAGTCGCAGCCCTCAGGTCCAGCAAGCCGCTGTGGCGTTGTTGAGTCGGGTCAAACCTCACGCCAAGGTTCGCCCACAGGTCCGCCAGGTGCTGTTGGCCTTGGGCCAAGAGGAAAGCAAGCCGGTGCTGCTTCGGCTCCAAGCTCTGGCGGCTGCCCCCGGGGGGCCGGGAAAACTCTCCGACTCCCTGGCTCGGTTCGTCCTGGAGCACTTGGACCAAGAAATGCCTGTGCCCCAGCGGCAAGCAGCCGTGGAAGTCCTCAAACGAGCCCAACTGTCTCTTGAACAACTAAAACGGTTGGCTGCACGCCTGCCGAGTGTCAGCCCCGTAGATATTCACAATGTGCTTGAAGTGTTTCGCCGTTATCGCCGCCCAGAGGTGGGCAAGGCGTTGGTGGCGGCATTGCGTCAGGCTCCGGCTCGCTCGGCCTTGCGGCTGGAGGAAGTGCAAAAGTTCTTTGCAGCTTTTCCCAAGCCGGTGCAGGCCGAAGCCGAAAAGTTGCTGCAACAACTTCGGCAGGAGCGGAAGGATCAACTCCAGCGCTTGGAGGAGCTTCTGGCCAAGCTGCCACCTGGAGACCCGCGACGAGGCCAAAAAGTGTTTCTCAGCTCCAAAGCGGCTTGTTCGGCTTGCCACGCCATTGGCTACTTAGGGGGGCGAGTGGGACCCGATTTGACTCGAATCGCCCGAATCCGCACCCGTCGCGACCTGCTGGAATCCATCATCTTTCCCAGCGCCAGCCTGGTGCGAAGCTACGAACCGGTGCAAGTGCTCACGACCCAGGGGAAAGTGTACAACGGGCTGGTGCAGCAGGAGAACGACCGGGAGCTGGTGCTGGTCACTGGTCCCAATCAACAAGTCCGCGTGCCCCGAGATCAAATTGAACTGATCCGTCCCAGCCGGGTGTCGGTCATGCCCTCGGGACTGGACAAGGTGCTTTCGCTGCAAGAACTGGCCGACCTGCTGGCGTTCCTGGAAGCGGCCAAGTGAATCCCTCTTGTGCCAAAAGTGCTCTCCAGCGAATTTGCCCGCCGGAGGGCGCGTGGGATTTTTCTAGCTGAAATCCGCAAGCGGAAAAGCCTCTGTGGGAAAAGCTCCCGCCGGTACCGAGCCACGAAGCCAGACTCTTCCTGGTCCATCCGGATTTGTTTTCCCAAATCGCTCGGTTGGGAAAAAACGAGCGCGGCAAACCAAACAGTTAAACTCTCGCGCCCAAATGGTAGATTGCTCCCCGCAAGGGCTGTATAACCAAAGGGCACGACGGTTCCCTGCATGTTAGGAGAGAAGAGTCATGACGGGAGTGGGCATAGTTGGGATTGGTTTCATGGGCTGGATTCACTACTTGGCTTATCAGCGGTGTCAGGGGGCGGAGGTGGTGGCCATTGCGTCCCGGGACCCCAAGAAGCGGCAAGGGGACTGGCGAGGGATTCGAGGCAACTTCGGCCCCCCAGGCGAACAGGTGGACTTGAGCCAGGTGGCTACCTATGAGCATTGGGAACCACTGCTCCAGGACCCTCGGGTGGAACTAGTGGATATTTGTCTGCCCCCTCACCTGCATGCTCCGGTGGCCATTGCGGCTCTGGAGGCCGGCAAGCATGTGTTTTGTGAAAAACCGGTGGCGTTGCAACTCCAGGATGCCCAACGCATGGTCCAAGCGGCTCAAGCTCATCAGCGACGCCTGTTCGTAGGGCATGTGTTGCCCTTTTTCCCGGAGTTTCATTTTCTCTATCAGGCTGCGCAGGACGGGCGCTTTGGGCACCTGCTGGGAGGGGTGTTCAAACGCACCATCAGCGATCCGCACTGGCTCCAGGATTTCTACGACCCTCAACGCGTGGGAGGGCCGGTGATTGACCTGCTGATCCACGATGCCCACTTTGTACGCTTGCTGTGGGGGATGCCCCAGGCGGTGTTTAGCCGAGGACGGATGCACGATCCTCAGGTGGTCAAGTATCTTTCCACGGAGTTTTTGTTCTCCGAGGTGCCAGGACCAGTGACGCTTTCCGGAGGGGTGATTGACCAGCGGGGACGAGATTTTACGCACGGGTTTGAAGTGCACTTTGAGCGGGCCACCGTGCTGATGGATTTTTCGGTCCTGGACGGAGAGCCGGTGGTGTCCATGCCCCTGACGGTGTTGAAAGAGGACGGCACGGTGGAGCGGCCCTCCTTGGGAAGCGGCGATCCTGTGGACGGATTTGTGGCCGAAGTGGAAGAAGTTCTCCGCTGTGTGGAACAAAACCAGCCTTCGGCCATCCTGGACGGGCAATTGGCCATGGATGCCTTGCGGCTGTGCGAAGCTCAATCGGAGTCGGTCCGCTGCGGACAGATGGTTTCTGTGTCGGGCTAAGCCGCACTGAGCTTGCGCACCAACGGAACTGTGCCAGGCCGCTTGGCCCCCTGGCTGACATGCAAGGTGTTTTCCTCACAAATATAGGTAGCCACCAAGTCCCCGAACCGGTAGCTCCATCCCCAGCAAAACCCGTCCCGGATCAAAATCACCTGCTCCAAATACTCCGGTCGGACCGCGCGCCCCAAAAGCCGCGAAAACTCCTGAGCCACCACTTGGGCCAATTGCGTGCGTTGGGCGTTCAACTCCATGGGTGCTCCTTGCCGCCTAAGGGGAGGCAACCAATGAATCGTCCATCCGGAGTGCTCTGAGGTGAATGATTCTTCGGCATGCTGTGAATCTCGCCTATTTGGCCAACTTTGGGCTTTTTTCGCAATCTTTTCAGGCTGCAAACTCAGGCGGTACCGTGCGCCAACGCAACGCTAGCACCGCCATGGCAAGCTGCCTTGACCCAAGAGGGCAGATCGCTTACATGACCCGCTCTGGCATGGACTCTTAAGGCATGGAGTGCTTCGGCTTGGACAAAGGAGAGAAGAATGCGTTGGACAAATGCGATTTGCGGATGGGCGTTGGTGATGTGTTTAGGGGGCGTGTGGGGTTGCAGCAGCCAGGACCCTTCTGCGACTTCTGACAACCCTTCGGCTGCTTCGGCTCAGGCTTCTGCCAGGCAAGAGACTCCTCAACAACAAGAAACCCCTCAACAAGTGGTCCAGAGGTTCCTGACGGCAGTGAAAGCCGGAGACGAAAAAACTGCCCAGTCCCTCTTGACCAAAAAGGCTGTGGAGGAAACCACCAAGTCGGACTTGAGCATTTCTCCCCCAGGCAGCGAAACGGCCGAGTTTGAGGTGCTGGAAGCGCAGGTGCGAGGGAACGAAGCCCGAGTGCTCTCCCGATGGACCGATGGCCCTCCGGATGCCCGACGCACCGATGAGATGCTCTGGGTGCTGAAAAAAGACGCCGGTCAATGGCGGATCAGCGGGGTGGTGATCAAAGTGTTCCCGGACCTGCCGGCCGTGGAGTTCAACTTTGAAGACGCCCAACAGATGGCCGCTCAGGAGCGTTTTGTGGCTGAGGAGTTCCGACGGCGCTCGGAGCAAGCCACTGCTGACCCTCCCGCTGCCCAGCAATCGGTTCCCCAAACGGCTCAAGCTCCCAGCCAAGACAACAAGGTCCGCTGATCGTCCTTACGACCTTGGCCATTTGGGGCCAAGGTTTTTTTGCTCCCAGGGTACTAGCACTGCTGTCGCTCTTTTGGGGGAATTGAGCAAACTTGGCAACCCAGGGCCAAGATTCGCACCTCCCCGGTCCGATGTTGACTCAAGAAAGTGTGTCCTGCTCCGCACCGCTTTCACCACGCGGAGTTTGTACCATGTCTGGGGTCTTGCAAGCAGATCTGGTGCGCCAGTTGGTCCGGCGCGTGTTGGCTCAACTCGGGGCTACTCCCCAGGAGCTGGAACAACTGCACGAGCAGGTCCTCCTTCAACAAGGCCGGTGTCAGGCTCGCAGTTATCGCACGCCGCGTCTTTGGGCCATGTGGCTGCTGGAGCCGGGGGTGGTGCAGTTTTACGACCAACAAGGCCGCATGTTGCGCACGGTGTTGTTGCGTCCGCCGACCCCGGCTCGCCAAGCCGCTTAGACACTTCCCCACAGGAGCCTAGTTGCCGATGTATTTGGCGTAGATGGCTCGGGCCACTTGAGGGTCGTCGGTCCCCTTGACAATGGCTCGCCCATCGGCAAACACGGTGATCTCGTACCCTGGCACTTGAAGCCGCACCAGGTGGGGAGAGACGATCAGGGGGCCCAACCCCTGTAATCTCTTGCCCAACTCTTGCAGCGAAAAGGGCTGATCTTGTGGAGGGAGGAGCTGTACGGCATCCCGACCGCAAAGCACTTCGGATCGGGTTCCCCGGCGCCCTTCCAGCCAAGGGAACTCCCGACCCGAGCAGGCTGGACAGTCACGACCCTGATCCGGCCAACTGAGCCGCACTTGGCGAATCACATTGTCCCAAAGACTCACCACCGTCCAAAAGCGACTGACGGCTTCCCGATGTCCGGAGAGGATTTTCAGGGCTTCCAGGGCTTGCAGGGAGGCGATCAGATGCACAGCCGGAGCCAACACGCCGGCGGTGTCGCAAGTGGGCGTGGTTCCGGCAGCAGGAGGCTCGGGCAACAGACATCGCAAACACGGGCCCTCGCCCGGCAACACCACCAGAGTCTGACCCTCGGCCCCTATGACCCCTCCGTAGATCCAGGGCACGCGATGCTTGAGGGCAAAGTCGTTAAGCAGAAATCGGGTTTCAAAGTTATCGGTGCCGTCCAGGATCAGGTCCACATCGCTTGCCAACTGGGGCAAGTTGCGCCAGTTGACATCGGTGACCACAGGTTCCAATTGGACTTGAGAGTTGATTCGCTGGAGTTTTTCGGCAGCAGCGGGGGCTTTGGCCACCCCTTGTTGGGCGTCTTGTTCGTCAAACAGCACTTGGCGTTGAAGGTTGTTCCACTCCACGAAATCCCGATCCGCGATGCGCAAAAATCCCACTCCGGCCCGAACCAAAATGTCGGCCAACACCGTGCCCAACGCCCCACAGCCGCACAAAAACACCCGAGCCTGGGCCAAACGCTCCTGGCCTTCCCGGCCCAAGGGAGCGAAACGCACCTGGCGATCATATCGGGCCAGGGTGCGTTCCGTGGTTTTGGGATCGTTTATCACTTCGGAGGACTCTCTTGCCGGAACGAGGAAGCAGGACAAGCGTGGGTCAAGGCAGGCGTCCACGCAGTTTTTGCTCAATGTACCAGAAGCGATAAAGGACCACGGCCCCGTACCACAACACGGTCGTAACAAGCTGCACTCGGGAGCTGAAGAGTTGGGCCAATTGGGGCAATTGGGCCAGCCAGTCCTGGGAGGCGTCTTCGCTACCCAAGCTCCAGAGGACCAATCGCACGAACCAGTGCACCCAATAACTTCCGAAAGCCACCGTGCCCCAAAGCCACACTCCCCGACGGCTCATCAGCCCCAGCCAATCGGCCACCAAAGCCGAAAACCACGCCCCAGCCAGGATGACCTCTGGGCCTTGAACGGCAAGCGGGGCTCCAACCACCATTTCGTAGATCACAAAGCTTAGCATCACCAGCGAAAGGGGCAAGTCCAGGACAAAAGCCAACTGGCACACCACCGGCGGATAGGGGCGACGGGGCCGAGCAGTCCGGGAAGACGATCCCTCCGCAGTCACCGGAGCCTGAGGTGAAGCATAGGGATTGAATCCCGGCTCGGAAAAAGGGTCTTGGGCGAAATTCATTACTTGGAAAACCGTTGCAAAAGGGGTCCCACACGCTGCCAGACCTGCTGGGGAGAAAGTCCGTGGACGAGAAACTCTTTTTCCCGCGAAGCGCTTCCGTGGACCAGCTCCACTTGGCTGGAAGCCACTTGCAGCACTTGGGCCAGAAGGCGTTGAGCTGCTCGGTTGGCTTGGCCCTTTTGGGCGGCGGCTCCCACGCCCACTCGCAACCGACCATTATGAATGCCCAACACCCCAGTGCGCCGAGACTGGGGATGCACTTTCACCGCCAACAGGGTCCCTTGCGGCGTGGGTGTCAAACGCAGGCTATTCACTCTCCAGTCCTTCAAACAACATGGAGCCGATACGCAGGATGGTGGCTCCCTGGGCCACCGCTTGGGGAAAATCGCCCGACATGCCCATGGACAACTCCCGAAGCTCCACCTGCGGCGGGCACTGTTTTTGAAGCTCGTCCCTTAAGTTGCGCAACAGCTCAAACTGCCGCAAGCGCTCCTGCGGGGTGGCCCTCAGGCCCGACATCCCCATCAAACCACATATCTCCAACGAAGCCAACTCTCCCAGGTGTTGCACCACTTGGGGCATTTCGCGGGGATCAAATCCGCCTTTGGTTTCTTCCTGGGAAATGTTGACTTGCAGCAGCACCCGGGGGCGCACGCCCAGGGCCTGAGCGTCCCGATCCAATTGCTCCAACACCGACCAACGATCCGCTGAGTGAATCCACTGGGCATGGCGTAGCGTGCGACGCACTTTGTTGCGCTGAAGGTGGCCTACCTGATGCCAAGTCACCTCGGAAGGCAAGGCTTGGGCTTTGCGCCACAGTTCCTGGGGGCGACTTTCGCCCAAGTGAGTCCATCCCAACTGAGGAAGCAACGCAGCCACCGAGGGCGAGACATACTTGGTCACGGCCACCACCAGCACTTCTTCGCGCCGGCGGCCAGCTTGATGCAACGCTTCGGCCAACTGCTCCTCAAAGCGCTGCACATTGGCCCTTAATGTCGCCAAAACCGAGGACTCCACGACCATCTCCACTTTCTCACCGGCCAAGGACTACTGCCTATGGTGCGTCCAGCCCGGGGATGGTTTCAACCCCCAAGCGCACGCGGTTTCTACACCACCGGAGCTACTTCAGCCATTGGGCCGCAGGGCGGACTTCCCAGTGGGGCTGGACCAGGTGGCGAGGCACGCAGGTGGGCCAGTGGGCGAACACGGGTCGGAGTTGGGCTCGGGCTTCGGTATAGCCGGCAATCCCACTTGGACCACTGGTCACCAGCGAGGGCACCACTCGGGCGAAGGCTTCCACTTTTTGGGGATCGGAGTCGTGCACAGCCATGCGCAGCACCAGTTCTCGGCCCTGGCATTGGACCTTTTGGCCGGGCACCGCTGCCCCAGTGCCCAATAGTTCCCAGTGAAATCGTTGCGGAAGCCGTCCCATGTGCTCCAAACGCTTCCGCACAAGTTGGGCGCAATACTGGGCCTTTTGCTCCACGCGGTCGCCATAGATGACTAGGTAGCAGGAGGCAAAGAACCCGTCGGCATAGGCCAGTGCCACTTTGTAGTTCTCCGGGGGAGGAGAACCCGTGGCCCCTTGGACCCGAACCTCCTCTGGACCCAGCTCCTCTAGCTCCACCGTGGTGAAGTTGACGGTCACATCGGGGGTGATGTACTGGGAAGGGTCTTCCACCTCATAGAGCATTTGTTCGGCTACGATGTGGCGGTTGATGGTGCCTCCGGTGCCAGGGGGTTTGGTCAGCACGGCGCTGCCGTCTTCGGAGAGGATGGCCAGGGGATAGCCGACCAGGGCCAGATCGGTTTGTTTCCACCATTGGGAATATCCCCCGGTGAGCTGCGCGCCGCACTCAATCAAGTGGCCTGCCACGGCGGCTCCGGCCAGCAGGTCCCAATCTGTCTCTGTCCAGCCGAACCGCCATCGGGCAGCCGCCACGGTCAAGGAGGCATCGGCCACCCGGCCGGTGATGACCACCCGAGCCCCTTGGTTCAAACACTCCACTAGCGGCCCGGCTCCCAGATAAGCATGAGCACACACCACTTGGCGTTGCTGGGGGAAAGGCTCTCCGGAATCTGCGTGCGGGGCTTGCCACCCTTGGCTGCGAAGTTGTTCCCAACGAGGCAACAGATCATCGCCCCAGACCACTCCCAGGGGAAGCTCGCCCAAGCCTTGTTGCACCAGCACCCCAGCCACAGCTTGAACACAGCCCAGGGGGTTAACCCCTCCGGCGTTGGTGATCACACGGCGTTGGGAGTCTTGAGCCAGCCAGGGGGCCAATTGGGGCATGAGGCGTGGCAAGTCGGTCACATAGCCCCCTTGAGGGTCTTTTTGCCGCTGGCGAGCCAGGATGGAGAGGGTCAGTTCTGCCAGATATTCCAGGGTGAGCACTTCCAGCCGGGGATCGGCCAACAGGGATTGGGGAGCTGCGAGCCAGTCGCCCCAAAAACCGGCCCCATTGCCCACTACCACGCTCCGATTCACCACATACCTCCCGCCGAAAATGCCGCACCGCTTGAGGCAAACCGCCGCTTTCCCACTAGACCTGAAACACGCCCAAGCGCCAAGGTTCCTCCGTGGCCCAACGAGTGCAAATCTCCAACGCCCGAATCAGCACTTCTCTGGTCCGATGCG
>JAJRRR010000192.1 GCA_024279285.1 Planctomycetota bacterium | reverse complement strand
GTGGAACGCCCTGGTGGGCGAGGAAAGTTCACATCGTGCCGCTGCTTTTTTGGGGGTGTTGACCATCGTGGTTTTGCTGGCCTGGAAGCCCCTGGCTCCACGCCGACTGGCGTTCGTGCCAGCTTCGCTGGTGGCCGTCATGGTAGCCACTGTGGTCGCTGCAGTGGGCCAGTTGCCCGTAGCCCGCGTCACTCTCCCACAAAACGCTCTGGATGCCATCCAGTGGATTGACCTGTCCCTGCTGCCCCGATTGCTCCAGTGGTCGGTGTTAGAGCTTGCGTTGGTTATGGCTTTTTTGGCCAGCACCGAAACCCTGCTGAGTGCCACCGCCGTGGATCGCCTGCACGATGGACCTCGGACCAACTACGACCGAGAGCTGGTGGCTCAGGGAATTGGTAACATGACTTGCGGACTGCTGGGAGCGGTGCCTCTGACCGGGGTGATCATCCGCAGTGCCGCCAATGTAGCCGCAGGCGGCAAAACCCGGCTGGCCAGCGTGTTGCATGGTTTCTGGTTGTTGGTGTTCGTGGTGGCGATGCCGGGCTTGCTGGCCCAAATCCCCACGGCCAGCTTGGCTGCTGTGCTGTTGGTGGCGGTGTTTAAGCTCGTAGATGTCAAAGCTCTGCGGGAGTTGTGGGAGCACGACAAGCGAGAAATCGGCATTTATGCCGCAACGGCCGGGACCATTTTCTTCTGGGGAGTGTTGCCCGGGGTGGTATTGGGACTGGCCCTGGCACTGGCCAAGCTCCTCTACACTTTGGGCCACCTGAACATCCGCGTGGAGGAAGACCCCCAACATAATCGCATCACTCTCCACCTGGAAGGAACGGCGGTGTTCCTCACTTTGCCCAAACTGGCCCGAACCCTGGAGACTATCCCCCCTGGCAAAGAGCTGCATGTGCACTTGGAGAATCTGTCTCTCATTGACCACGCTTGTTTGGACTTGCTGGTGGCTTGGGAACAAAGACACCGCAACACGGGCGGGCGTTTGGTTCTGGATTGGGAAACTCTGCATGTGAAGTTCGGTCGCCAAGTGGTGATAGGGGGCAGGCCCACGCTGCGCCCCTTGAGCAGTTGGAGCAACGCAGGCAGTCAACTGCGCCAGTTCCAACACCAAGGGTGGCAACCCCTGTTGAAGAACGAGAAATAGCCCACTCTCCTTCCGTGCCGTTTTGGGCTGCGGTCCGGGCTGCTGGTGCAGCTCGGACCGTCTGCGTTTTCCTGGCAGTTAATCGTCTGGATGCCGGACCAGAGCTTGCAGGTAAACATCTTCCCCCAAGCTCTGCACCCGGATGCGTTGCAAGGTCCAAGCGTGGTTTATGCTTTCCGGCCCTGGCAAGGGGGCCCCAATCCCCAAAGACTGTCCGCCCAGGAGCTTGGGCCCCAGAAACACATGCACCTCGTCCACCTCTCCAGCGGCCAGCAACCAGCCCAGCAACCGAGGCCCCCCTTCCACCAACACATTGGTCATCCGGCGCGATCCCAACAGGTGCAAAAGCTGGTTCCATCGGGCCAAGTGGTCCACTCCCTCTAGCACCACCACTTCGCATCCGGCTTGTCGAAGCGTTTGTTGCCAGCTTTTGGGAGCCGCCGGGGAAGTGGCCAGCAAGGTGGGCACTTCGGAGGCGGTGCGGACCAGTTGGGCATCCGGGGGAGTGCGTCCTTGGGAGTCCAACACCACGCGCACCGGGGTGCGCGGCCCAGGAGGGCGAGCCGTCAGCAGGGGATCGTCGCTCAACACGGTGCCCACCCCCACCACCACCGCATCCACACGCCCCCGCAAACGATGGACAATTTGTCTGGATTGAGGATTGGAAATCCAGCGACTGTGACCACTCCAGGTGGCCAGTTTGCCATCCCAAGTGGCTGCCCACTTAGCCACCACCCAAGGCTTGCCTTCCCGAATGCGTTTCAAGTAGGGGGCCAGGACCACTTGGGCCTCTTGAGCCAACAGGCCACAGTGAACTTCCACTCCGGCTTGGCGCAACTGGGCCAAACCGCGGCCTTGGACCTGAGGAAACGGATCTTCCACTGCGGCCACCACGCGGCGCACTCCGGCCCGAATCAACGCTTCGGTGCAAGGTGGGGTTTTCCCCTGATGAGAACAGGGTTCCAGAGTGATATAAGCGGTGGCTCCTTGGGCCAGAGGGCCAGCGGTGCGGAGGGCTTCCACCTCTGCATGTGGTCCCCCGTAGCGACGATGCCACCCCAGTCCCACCACCTCGGCTCCTCGGGCGATGACACAGCCGACCATGGGATTAGGCTCCACATGGCCTTGCCCACGCCACGCCAACTCCAAGGCCAACTGCATGTGCCAGCGGTCCAATGCCGCGGGATCCATGAACCCTTGCCCCATTACTCGGGTGTCCAGAGTTTTCCGGAAGCTGCTGGAGTACCCGGGCTTTGCTGGTCGGGAGTCCAGAGTGTGGGCCTTTCAACAACGGGGGAGAGGTGCGATTCCATCTGTTGCAGAAGCTGTTCTTGAGTTTCGGTCTGTTCTACGATCTGCTGACAAGTCAGAGCCAACTGCACCGCACTTTCCGTCTGAGGATGGTCTTGAATCACATGGCGACACAATTGCAACAGGTCGTCCCGAAAGCCTTCCTGCCAAAATCTTGCCAGCAACTGGATGCCCAACACATCCCAAGAAGCGCACTGATAGGCCTCTGTGTGTTCCTGGACCCAGCTTCGCAAGTATTCAAACCTTTGGTGCAGTTGTTGGGGATCTCCGGGCACCCGGGAAAGCAGGCTGGCCAGGAGCATGGCCACTTGGGCACTTTGGCGCCAGGGGCCTTGTTCCCAACAAGCGTGAGCCAAAAACACCGCCGCCCGACCCAACCAAAACTGCCTTGCCACAGCCATGGCCATTTCCCACATCTTCTCGTCCCAACCGTGCACATCCAAACGATGGAGCCAAAATGCCGGCACCTGGAACAATTCTTGGGGAGTGGCGATTCGCGTTCGGGCCGGGACTGCCAAACCCAACTGGCGACGCAGGTCTTCCCCATCCAGCTCCAGCAGCATGAGCGAGGAATCCAAAGATTCCAGGAACAGCACCACGGCTTGAGCTGCGGGATGGGCCTGGCGATCTTCGGCAGCTTGGGCCAGCGTGCGACCTTGCAAACAACGCAAGGGCATCCGATGACAAAACTGACCCACCCGGTGCTTCAAGGTGGCTTGTTCCCAAGGCCGGGAATTTTTCTCTCCTTGGGGAACAAACACCGTGCTGGTTTGGCCCAACCACCGAGGCAGGGGAAGGGCATTTTCTTTTTTAGTTTTCAACTGGGGTTGGGGTCCTTGAGGCCAAAGCGAAGCCAACCACTCCCCTCCACGAGGTTCCTCGCCAGGTCCTAGAGGCTCAAACAGCACCACTTCCACCTGGGCGTCCCCCTTCCCCTGCACCACTAACGAACCCCGATGCAGGGGAAGGTTTTCCTGGGGATGAGCTTGTTGAGTCGGCCGATCCCATACCTCGTACCACAGTGCCCCCTGTTGATGCAGCGGATACACGGCTGCCAACCGAGCCTCGGGCAATCGTGAAGGGGTGAGCTGCGGATGGTTCTTCACCACTTCTAAGGCTTGCTGCTGGGGAAGCTCCATCGTCCAGATCAGAAGCGGCAGAGACAGTTGGCCAAGTTCTTCGTGGACAAAAGCCCAGAGTAGTTCCCAGATCCGCGGCACCGGTTCCGACTGGGCGGCAGCCGCCCGATGGAACGCTTCGGCCGCCCCCGAGAGGTTGTCCAAATAGGCCCGAACCAACCCCAACTGATGCCACAAGCCCGCGTGGTCCGGATGCCCCTGAACCAGTGCTTCCAGCTCGGTTTGAGCTTGGAGAAAGTGAGCTTTGGCCAGAAGCGAAGCCACTTTTTCCCACTGGGGAATCTGAGGTCCGGGGAGCCGAGGTTGGGTCACGCTCAGCAGTTGATAGCGCACCCAGGAGGGAGCCGCCGCCGGTTTGCACACTTGGTCCCAAATCTCCGCCAAATTCGCTCGGGCCGAGTCCGTCACCTGTTGCGCCAGGGCCATGTGGCCAACCACCACCATCCACGCCCTCAATTCCACAGCCATCCGCAACAGCAGCACCAAGGCATGACTGATCACCTCCGGCAGTTTTTCTCCGGAAGTGCAGCAGCTCAGAGCCCGCTGAAACCACATGATTGCCAGCCGGAAAAGCTTCTGAGCTTCCTGAGGTTCTTCTTCCTCGGCAGCCTGACTCAGCATGGAAATTACGCACCAGCCCAGCGCCAACGGATTTTCCGGTTCTCGTTGGACCCACTGCTGAACCACTTGGTCGGCCTGCTCGTACTCCTCCAGGTCGTAGAGCAACTGGACCTGACAGGATCGGAGAAAGGAGTGGTTGGGCCGTTGGGCCAGGAGGCGTTGGACATGCTCCAAAGCGGCTTTGCGTTGGCCTCCTTGGACCATGTTTTCCAGGCGTTCAAACTCCCCCACCAACTCCCGGCAGCAGAACTTCACCTTTTTGCCCGAACCACAAGGGCAAGGGCTATACATATCAATCGTGGCGGTCATAGCCAGGACCTCGCGTGACAAAAGAGCTCCTTGGCCCCTTACAGGGCCTGTTGCACGAATACAACCGAGCTTGCATCCTAGCAAACTTCCCCCCAAGGGGCGAGACTTTGCCGCCCGAGGAGTTCCTCGCTGTCCAAGCGACTGACTGACGGAGCCAATTTTTGGAAAATTTTTGGCAACTCTCTCTTGACGGTTTGTCTGCCAGGGTTACAATGACCGATGGAATGAGTGCTCGGGAGTGACAGCAAGTCGCTTTCGAGCCTTTTTCTTCCGCCTCGTTGGCGGTTTGATCTTTGACAAGTCGGTAGCAAGTCCGTGCCAGCCTTGTGGAGACTGTGCCATACCCCCTTTGCTTGGCTCAGTGATCTCCGGCTGAAAGCAGGTCTTTCGGCCAGGAGATTCAAGCATACACCCAAGTGAAGGGTTTGATCCTGGCTCAGAGTGAACGTTGGCGGCGTGGATTAGGCATGCAAGTCGTGCGGGTACCCCAGGAGACGGCGGCTTCGGCCAAAGTCTCTTGGGGGAAAGCGGCGAACGGGTCAGTAACGCGTAGGTTACCTGCCCCTAGGACCGGGATAGCCGGGGGAAACCCCGGGTAATACCGGATAATGTCTCCGGACCAAAGGGTGCTGGCCTCGTGCCGGTGCCGCCTAGGGAGGGGCCTGCGTCCTATTAGCTAGTTGGTGGGGTAACGGCCCACCAAGGCGACGATGGGTAGCCGGTGTGAGAGCATGGCCGGCGACACTGGGACTGAGACACTGCCCAGACACCTACGGGTGGCTGCAGTCGAGAATCTTCGGCAATGCCCGAAAGGGTGACCGAGCGACGCCGCGTGCGGGATGAAGGCCTTCGGGTCGTAAACCGCTGTCAGGGGGGAAGAAATCCTAGGGCTAACCCCCCTAGGTTGACTGATCCCCAGAGGAAGGGCGGGCTAAGTCCGTGCCAGCAGCCGCGGTAAGACGGACCGCCCGAACGTTACTCGGAATCACTGGGCTTAAAGGGTGTGTAGGCGGCTTGGTAAGTCGGGTGTGAAAGCCCTCGGCTCAACCGAGGAACTGCGCCCGATACTGCCAAGCTAGAGGGAGGCAGAGGTGAGCGGAACCACGGGTGGAGCGGTGAAATGCTTTGATATCCGTGGGAACACCAGTGGCGAAGGCGGCTCACTGGGCCTCTTCTGACGCTGAAACACGAAAGCCAGGGGAGCGAACGGGATTAGATACCCCGGTAGTCCTGGCCCTAAACGATGAGCACTTGGCTGGGGTGGTGGTCACTGCCGTCCCGGCCGTAGCGAAAGTGTCAAGTGCTCCGCCTGGGGAGTATGGCCGCAAGGCTGAAACTCAAAGGAATTGACGGGGGCTCACACAAGCGGTGGAGGATGTGGCTTAATTCGAGGCTACGCGAAGAACCTTATCCCGGGCTTGACATGCGGGTAGTAGGAACCCGAAAGGGGGACGACCGGTACCCAGTCCGGAGCCCGCACAGGTGCTGCATGGCTGTCGTCAGCTCGTGTCGTGAGATGTCGGGTTAAGTCCCTGAACGAGCGCAACCCCTGCCCCTAGTTGCCAGCGGGCCCTTCGGGGCGCCGGGGACTCTAGGGGGACTGCCGGTGTTAAACCGGAGGAAGGTGGGGATGACGTCAAGTCCTCATGGCCCTTATGCCCGGGGCTGCACACGTCCTACAATGCCGCGTACAAAGGGACGCGAACCCGTGAGGGGGAGCAAATCCCAAAAAGCGCGGCCCAGTTCGGATTGCAGGCTGCAACTCGCCTGCATGAAGCCGGAATCGCTAGTAATCGCGGGTCAGCATACCGCGGTGAATGTGTTCCTGAGCCTTGTACACACCGCCCGTCAAGCCACCAAAGTGGGGGACGTCCGAAGTCGCCGAGCTAACCCCGCAAGGGGAGGCAGGCGCCGAAGACGGACTCCGCGATGGGGACTAAGTCGTAACAAGGTAGCCGTAGGGGAACCTGCGGCTGGATCACCTCCTTTCTAAGGTGTACTCCCCCGGGCCATCAGCCCGGAAAAAATCAGTGACCACAGTCCCACAAGGCATCCAACAAGCACCGGTGCTTGCTACCGACTCCCCCACCCGGCCGAAGCCCTCCCGCTTCGGCCGGGTTTTTTGTGCCTAATTCCCCAAAACCAACTCCTCACAATATGCCTTAGGAGGAAAGCCCCAACAGTTCGGCACTCGGCTTGACGAGTTGTCAGGGGGCAACTATAAGGGCAGAAAAGATGCTGCCACCGGGTGCACTTGGAGGGGCCAACGGTGATGAAAGGCTGGCAAAAAGGGATCTGGACAAGCCTGCTGGTGTGGGCGGTCAGCCTGGGCTGTGGTGTGCCCTGCTTGGCAGCCTGTTGTGAAGACTCTTACGAGCACGAAAAGGCACCAACTCAAACCGACCGCACGGGCTGGTCGGCAGACTGGCTCCGTGGTCCACGACACTCGGAAACCCAGGACTGGGCCCCCCCCTCTGGACAACCC
>JAJRRR010000191.1 GCA_024279285.1 Planctomycetota bacterium | reverse complement strand
TGCTCAGGCTATAAAAGAAGGCACACCACTTCTCACTGCCGAAGAAGTGCTTGTCGAGGTCAAGCGTCGGCGGGGAGAACTGGAAAAGGATGACGCATAGACTGCTTGAACTGCTCCAAAAACTCACGCAGAAGCTGTTCCGGCAGCGTCCCAGGAAAAAACGTACATATGTTGATGCCAGTGTGTTAATTGCGGCTTTTCGGGGACGATCGGAGATCGCCCACCAAGCGCTTCACATCCTGACCGATCCGGGACGAGCATTAGTGGTGAGTGAGTATCTCCGGCTGGAGGTTATTCCCAAACCCACTTTTTTGAAAAGGCAGGCTGAGGTGCGATTTATGCAGGCGGTCCTGGATGCCGCGGCAGAGAAAGTTCTTTCTTCGGAGAAGTTAGTCAAGCAGGCCGTAGAGCTGGCTTCGCGTTACAATCTCTCCCCCGTGGATGCCTTGCATGTTGCAGCAGCGGTCAGTGCCGGAGTGAGTGAGTTGGTCACTCTTGAAAAACCCACCAAACCCCTGTGTCGGGTAAGAGAGATCAGAGTGGTTTCTCTCTTTCCCAAAGAGGAGAGTTCCTCCAGTGAGGGGGCATGAGCTTCCCGTTTGGGGGCTGGCGAGGTCTTGGAATGCGTGGCAACCCAGGGTTGTGGGAAAACCCTGTCTGGAAGATTTTGCAAAGATGCCCAGCAGCCAGATTTGACCTTCTCTGGGGGTGACCTATAGTTTTTGCGCACCGACGCCATGGGGAGGGGCGAAGGGCACCGGCGCAGCAGGCCAGGTCCGCCTCCGGTTCCTGCTGCGCCTCCTTTTTTGCAGGGGGCTCAGCATGTCCGTCCATCAACCTCGGCCTGGTTTCACGCTCGTGGAGGCCCTGACGGCCATCACGGTTTGTACCTTGGCCGGAGCGGCCGTGGTGCTGGCCCTAAACAGCACTTGGCATTCCCAAGAGGCGTTTTTGAGTTGGCTTCAGGCCCGGGGACTGGCCGAACAACTGGCCGACGAAATCGCCGGCAAGCGCTATCACGCCCAAGGGGCTCCTCCTGACCAGTGGCCTTTGGGTCCAGCCCCCTGGGAAGGTCCTACCCGGAGCTCCTACGACGACCTGGACGACTTTGCCCAATACCAAGCCCAACCGCCCGTGGACCCCTGGGACATAGCCATTGGCCAAGGAGATGGAGCCGGGGGATGGCGTCACCCGGCGTTTCGGATTGATGCCCAGGTTTTTCAACGATGGCAGCAGCAGGTGCGGGTGTTTTATGTGGCTCCGAACAACTGGTCCCGGCGACTTCCTGCCGGGCAAACCAGCTTGGTGCGAGGGCTGATGGTTCGGGTGCTGGTGGTGGAGGTGGATGGCTCGGTGCGTGAGCTGGCTCGGGTCAAAAGGGTGCTGGCCTATGTTCCCCCCTAAAAACCGCTCCAGGCGTCGCGGTCTGACTTTGATGGAGTTGCTTTGGGCCATTTCGGTCACGGCCACCGTGGCCGCGTTGATGGCCGTTCTGGCCAGTGCGGTGAGTACCAGTGGGACCTATGTTCGGGAAGCTCAAACGGCAGCCCAGCAAGCTCTGGCCGCCATGGAACACATCAAGCGTTTGGTGGGATCGGCCTACGCCACTGCCCAAGAACCCGGAGTAACCGTGATCAGGAGCTGGGAAGGAATGTGGCAGTTTCCCGATACGCTGGTCATCTGGCTTCCCCAGGGTGAGCCGGCCAATCCTCAGGGACCCCCGCTGGTGGAAGAACTGGTGTTGATCTGTCCCGATCCTCTGCAACCGGAGCATCTGATTCAAGTGCGTGCGGTAGGGGATCAAAGAACCGTATCACTTTGGGATCTGAACACATCGTTTTGGCAAGCGGAACTGGAGCGCATTAAAAAGGATCCCAACTCCCAGCGGCTATTACTGTGTCAAGGGTTACGCACGGCCAATGTGAATGATGTGATGGAAGACTCTCCAACAGGTTTTCCGAGCAACCCTGATGATCCGGTGCTTTTTCAATGGGGTCCGAGCCACCCTCGTTTGCCGATCCTGCCTTCGGGCTTTGATCCCTCTGGTCCAGGAGGTGCCTCCACTTTGTCCAACGACCCGATTGCCGATCCCAACCAGGACCCATCCCCTGGAAGTTCTCCTCGCATTCGGGCCGGAGTGTTTTTTGGCCTGCGATACGCTCCCCGAGAAGAAGAACTAGACCAGATTCGCCAGGGCACTCTTGCCTGGGAACAAGCCGCCTGGCCTCAAGGGCTGTTCAATGCTGCTTTTGGGATACGGCAGGTGTGGGTGGCCATGGAACTCCAAATGTCGGTTTCCACGGGAGTGGGTCAAGGGAAGGTGGTGCTTCCCCTGTTCGGCTCAGCCACGCTTTATTATCAGGTGCCCCGAGATGCTTTGTAGTCGGCTCTTTGGCAGAAGTCTGGCTTCCCCAGCCCGACGCACCGGGTCAGCATTGGTGCTGGTGATGGTGGTGTTGGGTTTGGGATTTGTGCTGGCTTTTGCCTTGCTGGAGTCGCAGACGGCCTATTTGTTTTTGCAGCGAAATGCCGTGCAGTTGGACCAGGCCCGACAAGCTGCCCTCAGTGGCGTTTCGGCCGCGTTGCAGCACATCCGCGATTCTCAGTGGTCAGGGGTGGGCACCTCGTTTCGGCAAAAGATCAGTTCCACTCAGGAGTTCGTAGTTTTCTACGACCAAGGGGACCCTCTGCTTACTCCCGGACATCCCCAGTACCATCTGTGGCCCTACCGAGTAACGATCACCGTGGAGGGGCGAGCCAAGGATCCCAACGCGCCGGGATTTGCTGTTCGCCACCGGATTCGCCTGGTAGTTCAGTTGGTTCCAGAGCGGATGCCTGATGAACCTTACGGCTGGCAAACAGCCACCACTCACACCTTCGCCCAGCGTTATCGTCCCAACGGCGGAACGGTCAGAATAGAAGTGCCCTGCCAGATTCAAGGACCTGTGCTGTTTCAAAAGCAACTTCGACTCATGAGCAAGTATCCCTTTCCTCATGAAGCCCTGATCAGGTTTGCCGATGATCTTAACAACATGCGGCAACAGGGATTTCCGGACTATCGGCCGCTGGTGTCGCTGGTGCGACTTCCCTACTCGGCCCAAAGTGCCGACACGCTTAGCTTGTTGCAGGGCCACTTGGGAGTCCCCGCTCAAGACACTCCGGCGGATCCCAATTTGGACTGGTCATTGACGGATCGTCTGGACAGCTATCAACTGTTTCCTGGCGGCAAGCTCTACCAGGCCCAACCGCTTTCTTCCCCCCTGCAAAATGTGGTGCTGAAGCCCGACCCGAAAAACAATCCACTGGGCATCTTCTTCCACGATGGATTGTTGGAAATAGAGGGTGATGTCCAGTTGGAGGGAACATTGGTGGTGTATGGTTCCACAAGCGGAGGGGTGCGAGTGCGGGGGCAAAATGTGGTGCTTCAGGGAGCCCGCTTGCCCGCTCTGCTGGGAAGTGAGGAACCTGTTCAGCTCCCCGTGATCATCAGCCAAGACGATGTAGAGATTCTGGGTGGGGCAGGGGTGGAGGTGAACGGGCTGGTGTACGCTGGGGACCGCTTTCGGGTAAGAAAAGCAGATCAGGATCAACTGGTTTTCCGATCTTACGGGCCAATCTGTGCCCAACGCTTGCACATTCAGATGCGAACCGACTGGGACCGTGGTAAAGAGGAATGGCAGAGTCTTTGGGAATCATTTACCCAATCCGGCAGTCTTTTTTTCCCGCAGTGGCTTCACCAGACTCAAGGGCTTGACCCTCAGCCGCAAATTGTATTATCTCCGGCCCAGTCCTCTATCCAGTTCCACTGGCCCACGCCCCAGCAACCCTTGTTCGTCCCGGCTTCGTCCGGGCAGGGACTCCGCTGGGAAGTGGTGCGTTGGGAACAGTTCCCCTAGTGCCAAGGAGTGTGGTGATGAAGGCGCGGATGATAGGAGTTTTACTGTTGGGTTGGGTGTTCGGGGTGGTTTGTATGGTAGGGTTGAATAGCCCCCTGCAAGCTCAACGCCAAGGTCCTAAACCTCCCTTTGCCAATCCGATCCGCCAGCGGGCGGAGATGATTTCGTTGTTGAAGGAGATTCGGGACTTGCTTCGGGAACAAAATGCGTTGCTCAAATCGGGCAAGATTCGCGTTGGGAATCAACTCGGGCCTTCGCCATGAAAAGGTTTGTCCATTCCCGCGGAATCACTTTCCTGGAAGTGCTCATCGTGCTGGTGTTGCTGGGGATCGTGGTGGCCGTGGCCGTGCCCCAGGAACCCCGCTCGCTGGCTTCCCAACTGGAAGCTGCTGCCCAAGTGGTGCAAAGCCACTTGGCCTATGCCCGATGGCTGGCAGTCAGCCAAGGCGATCGCTATCAAATCCGTTTCTTGCCCAAAAGAAACCAATACATTCTGGAATACGCCGGCACCCAACCCGACCGGATAATTCTTCCCCCTGGGCCTTTGGATTCCCCGGGTTCGCCTGCTCATCAGAGAACGGTTCGCTTGGACCAGTGGCCCACTCTTGGTCCCCAAGTGCGGTTGTGGTTGGTCAAGGACCTGCAAGGGAACGATCAGGATCGGGTGGTGTTTGAACCCCTGGGCAACACGGCTCATCCTGTGCCGGTGCATATCTGGCTCACAGCCGGCCAAGGCTCCTGGCAGCAGTACATTGCCCTGACGGTGCATCCGGCCACCGGCATCGTGGTGGTGGAGCCGGTTCAGAGCACGCCTCCCTGATCTTCCCGCCCCCTTCCCGCCGGTGGTGTGCTAGGGTTAAAGGGGACCGTATGGTCTTTGTCTGCACCTTACCACCGAGCGAAAGCAACTTGGGTTGAGATGATAGCAGCCTGGTCAAGTCGGCGAGTGGGACCGCTGGGCCTGGACCTGGGTTCCCAGAGCGTCAAGTTGCTCCAATTGAGTCGGGATCGGCGTCGGGTGGTGGCCGCCGCCCGAATCAACATGCGCAAAGGATACACCGGTCCCCCTTTGCCCCAAGAAGAAAAACTCCGCCGAATTCGCCAATCCCTGGAAGACGGAGCCTTCCGAGGACGCCAAGTGGTGTTGGCCTTGGGTGGGCGCGACCTGGTGGTGCAAAACCTCCGGGTGCCGGCTGCCGGAAGTATTTCCCAAGCTCAAGTGCTCCAAGAACTCGGTGGACGAGTGCCTTTTCCGTTAGATCAGGCCGAAGTGCGTTTTCTCACCGCCGGAAAAGTGGCGTCTCCCGAAGGAAGCAAGCAGGAGCTGATCGTGTTGGTGGCTCCGCAGGAGCGAGTTTGGGCCCGAATCCGCTTGGCTCAATCCCTGGGCTTGGAGCCGGTGGGCATAGAAGCCGAGCCGTTGGCCCTGTTGCGCTGCGCCGCCCGAGCACTACGCCGCAAAGAAGATCAGCACCAATGCTACCTGCTCATTCACACCGGAGCCGAATACTCCTTGGCCGTGGTGGCCCAGGGCCACGCTCCTCGGGTGATCAAGTATCTGGCCTGGGGCAGCGATGCCTTGGACAAAATGGTGGCCCAACGCCTTCAACTGGAGCTGGCCGAAGCAGCTTCGCTGCGCCGTTATCATGGCGAGCGACGCAGTGACCGCCAGGATCCCCAACTCCGGGCCCGAATCCTGGATGCCATTCGCCCTTTGTACGAAAAGCTGGCAGCGGAGCTTTCCTTGTGTATTCGCTACCACAGCATTACCTACCGTGCCCAAAGCGTTCGTCAGCTTTTCCTCTCTGGGGGCGAGGCCAGTTCGGGCTTGGCTTCCTTCCTGGGTGAGCAGTTGCAGGTCCCGTGTCGGTTGATGGATCCCCGGCTGGATCAGGAACTGCCGTGTCTGCGTGATCGTCCGGAGCAATGGACTTTAGCGGCCGGATTGGCCCTACGGCCCGATGCCCCTGCTGATGCCTGAGGTGCTCACCCTTGAGCCCAATCCGAACCAGACTCCCCAAAACAAAGCAGGAACTTGGCGATGTCCACCCCTGAGCCTGTTCCCTGGATAGACTTCCTGCCTCAGCAGTATCGCCAGCAGCGTAAAGAACGCCGCCACCGTTGGCGATGGCAAGTGGTGGCTGTGATCGTGGTGGGACTGGGGCTGGGTTCGGTGTTGTGGCAGCACTGGACCACCCGACAACTGGACCACCAACTCCAAAGTTGCCGTCACCAGTTGCAGCTTTGCCAGCAGCAGGCCCAGGTGGTTCAACAGTATCAACAGCATTTGGCTCAAGCTCAGGCCCAGGCCGCTTTGCTGGCTTTCCTGGCTCATCGGTGGTCACGCGCTCGGGTGCTGGATCACCTGTTGAGCCATCTGCCACAGAAAGTGCGGTTGGAGAGCGTGAGCTTGGGTTTTCAAACATTTCGTTCCGCCCGGGCTACTGTGGAGTCGCCGCGCCCGGGGCCAAGCGGTTCCCGGGCAGACAAAGCTCCTGAAGATCCTTATGTCAGCCATCTGCTCCGACTGGCTTCCCAGCAGCAAGCCCGACGCTTGACCCTGGTCGTGCAGGGCACCACCGACCACTACCAGAACATTCACGAGTTGCTCCATCACCTTCAGACCATCCCCGTGCTGGAGCAACTCCAGCTCCAGCAGGTGGAAAGCACCTCCGAGGGAGACTTGAGCTTTACCATCCAGGGAGTTTTCCGAGCCTGGGAAAGCGTGGACGAGACCTTGGAGTTGCTTGGTTCATCTTCCGCGAACTCTGCCCGATTGGGCCGTTAGAGGAGATCCGATGATGAGTCCTTCCGGTGCAAACCCCCGGTCTTGTTGGACCAAGAAGCGTTGGTTGGTGTTGGGGCTTTTGGCTTTGGTGGCCTTGGTGGTGTGGTATCATCGCCCCCAGTGGAAACGCCAAGAGGCCCAGCGCACTCAACTGGCCCAACTCCGCCAGCGACTTCAGGCCCTTCAGGCCCAAAACGCCCAACTTCAAAAGCTTCAAGATCAACTGGCAGATGTGCAGCGATATGTGGGTCAAGAGAAGGAACAAGGGGCCCTGCTCCCGGTGGACCGTCTGGTAGCCCATCTGGCCAGCACTTTTTCCCAGCAGGGGCTTCAAATTCGCCAATTTCGGCGTCGCCGGGAACAAAGCTACGAAGCGTTGCGGGAAGTTTGGGTGGATGTGGAATGTCAGGGCACTTTGGAACAAGTGTTGGGCGTGTTGGGCCATTTGGAGTCCTCGCCTCAGCGGCTTTGGATAGAACAGTTGCAATTGGTTCCGGACCAGCAAGCCCCACCGCAAGTGCGTTGTCGGATGGTGGTGCGAGGTTTTGCGGATAATTCGGGAAACTCGGGTTAGGGAAGCAGTAGGGTTTTCGCCGATAAAGGACCACGAGAAACCATGTCCGGTTCCCACACCAGTGTGCTGACACGATTGGCCGAAGAATGCAAGCGTTCGCCCAGAAAAGCAGCCCTGCTAGGGGTGCTGGCGGCGGTAGCGGCCTGGGCTTGGGGGAGTCGGCTCGGGGGTCCTGCGGCCCCGGAACCCCACGCTCCCCCAGTAGCTCCCGGACCTGTTCCACCTGGTCCCCCAGGTCCTGGTTCCCAACCTTCAGCTTCTGCGGCTGGGTTGAAGCTTCCTTGGCAGCAGTGGCTTCAGCAGATTCGCGCTCAAAGTTGGGCGCAAGTACCTGGCCACTTTTCCCAACTCCCCAGTCCTTTCCATCGCACCTGGACCGGTCCGAAGGAGCAAAATCCGGCCGATTCCTCCTCGGCTTCCCCTGCCACCGCTGCCCCCGCCCAGTCCGAGCCGCCCTCTTGGACCCTGGATGGAGTTTCGTTGGGAAGTCGGCAACGGGTGGCTTTGATCAGTGGGCGTCCATACACATTGGGCGACTCTCTGGTGTGGAAAGACCAGGTTTGGAAGCTCGTCCGGATCACGGCTCAAGCTGTGGAACTGGAAGGTCCGGCGGGAAACACACTTCGCTTGTCCCTGCCCACTCCCGCTTGGCAGAAACAAGTGCACCTGCGTCCCATCGCGGTTTCTTCTGCCCAGCCTTAGCCATTGGCACGGATAGCCCCTGGGCACCCCCGCAGCAAGGAGGCGAACATGCGGTTTAGAAGCCTGATGGTTTGGGCCCTTTTGGGCGTGTTGCTGGCCGTAGGGGTGGTGAGCCAGTCGGCCATTGGTCCCCAAAAGTTCAAGCTGGCTCCGGAGCGTACTGTTTCCGATCCGGCGGTGCCCAGCTCGCCCCAGATGCTCCAGGCCCGACTGGCTCAAGATAGCCGCACCTGGGCCCAAGGCCCCGCTGAGGACCCGTTTTCCGCTGCCCCAGCCGTCCCAGCTTCGGACCCAAAGCCCACCCAAGTTTCCCACGCCGATTCTGAGTTTTCCAAGCCTCCAACTGTGCCCTCACCTCCTCCCGAGCAATCCCCCAAGTTTGCAGCGTCTGCTGTGCAAGGTGTCTCTTCTGGGCAGCATCCGGCGGGACAGGAGCAGGAGGCCGTGGCCGAGCCGGGCAATTCACCGGTTCAGGTTTTGCAACTGCGAGCTCGGATCGGTCAGCAAGCTCCTGAAGATGCCTCCGGCTCACAGGAGGTTTCTCCTTCCTCTGCTGAACAATCCCCCACTTCTGCTCCGCGCACTTCCCCGAGGGCCGATTCCTCCGCCCCGCAAAGACAAGCCCAGCCGGATTCCGCATCTGGGGCAGACTCAGGAAAGGTGGAGACCAAGGCGGTGATCGGTCCGGTGGGCGAAGGGGACTCTTTGTTGGAGATTTATGTTTACGACCGCGACATTCGGGAAGTGCTGGCCATGCTCAGTCGCCAGGGAGGATGGAACATCTTGCCCATGCCCAGCGTCCGGGGCAAAGTCTCCTTGTCTTTGAGTCGCGTGGACTTGGAAACAGCGTTGGCCGCCTTGCTGCGGGCCACCGGGTATGTGGCCCGACGCGAGGGCAATGTCATCTATGTCGGCGCACCGGAAGATTTCAGCAAATCCAACCAGGCAGTGGATGTAATTGGCACTCGGGTCTATCGGCCCAGCTACATCACGGCCAAGGAGTTGGAAGAGTTGCTCACACCCTTGCTCAGCCCTCAAGTGGGTAAGATCAAGTCCAGCACTGCTGCCGGTCGGGGCATTCAAGCCGATGCCAACAGTGCCGGAGGAAACGATCTGGCCGGAGGGGATGTGTTGGTGGTGCAAGACTACGAAAGCATCCTCCGCCGTATGGACCAGATTGTCCGCGAAGTAGATCGACGGCCTCCCCAAGTGGCCATTGAAGCCATGATTCTCAGCGTAGAGCTGGACGATGAGTTTCAATACGGAGTGGACTTTGAACTGCTGCGCAACAAGGCTCATCTGAGACTGGTTATCAGCGATCCGGCGGCTTCTTTGAATCAAATAGAAACCGGCGATGGTATGCTCAGCATCGCTTTTTTGGACTCCAGCATCGGAGCGTTCCTGGAAGCTTTGGAAACCATCGGTGATACCAATGTGATCGCCACCCCGCGGCTCTTGGTACTCAACAAGCAAAGAGCCGAAATCCTCATTGGAGCCCAACTCGGTTATGTCAACACCACTGTGACCGAAACCAGTGCCACGCAAAGCGTGGATTTTTTGGAGGTGGGCACCCAGTTGCGCATCCGACCCTACATTGCCCACGATCGCATGATCCGACTGGAAATCCATCCGGAGCTTTCCACGGGCAATGTTCGGGTGGAGCAGGGGATGACCATTCCTGACAAGGAAGTTACCTCAGTCACAACCAACATTCTGGTTCAGGACGGGCGGACGGTGATTATTGGTGGTTTGTTGCGAGAGGAGTTGGTCACCAATCGCAGCCAGGTGCCTTTGTTGGGCAATTTGCCGATCGTGGGAGCGCTGTTCCGAGAAGAAACCGAACAAACCCGCCGTCGGGAAATCCTGGTGCTGGTTACTCCCCGCATCGTAGATCAGGAATTCCTGGATCGGGAGGGGGACTCCTTGGCGGCCGAGTTCCACCGGCGGCAGCAAATTTATGCCGACAAGATGTCCCCGTTGGGTAAGCGGTACTTAGGCCGGAAATACTTCCGGCTGGCGCAGGAAGCCTGGGCCCAAGGAGATCGGGAGCGGGCAATGCGGTTTATCAACTTGTCCATTCACTTTGACCCGCTCAATCGGGCAGCCATTCAGTTGCGAAGCGACATAGCCAACGGTCGTTCCAGTGGTCCTCACACCTTGGATCGCCTTCTGCGTGGAGCCGCTCCGCCTCAACCGCCCGTGCCTCCTGCGGACGACTCTCCTGCGGTGCCCGAACTAGTGCCCAGCCCGCAAGCGCGACACCCGTAAAAGTCGGTCTCATATTTCGGTTTGAGCCCGGCTCTTGATGCGATTTGCGGCAGGAGCTTCCGCTCCAGCTCTGAGATCATAACCGGTGCCGAAGTAAAGCGGCTGAGCCTCCTCCCCGAGCCAAAGCCGCAGGTCGCAAGCACGATCCCGGCGGGGTGGGAGACGAGGCGGACTGCATCGCCTGCTTGGTTCCAAGGGGGAGCTTCGGTCAAGCGAGCACTAGGAGTTTTTTCTCCGAGGGCCAGAGGCTAGGATAAGAGTCGGTTAGCGGGCCGGTGGGAAGCCAGGGCAGGCGCGTTTTCCAGGGGCTGAACCCACTGCCACGCCCCGATAGTGGACACCGCCAAAGGAGTCAAGTCGTGAGCGGAGCCATTGGTTGGGGATGCTGCTGGATGGTGTGGTTGACCGCAGGCGTGGTGCCTGAGCAAAAGTCCGATCACAGCTCAAACCCGCCTTCCAAGCCATCAGTTCAAGTCCGATTTGAGTATCACTTTGATCGTCATCATCCGGGCTATCAGCTTTTGGTGAGCAAGCCTTATGTGAACGAGACGATCGGTCCGGGAGTGTTTGATCGGCTGTGGCAGGTTTGGGAGCGACCGTATCGGGAGCAAGCGGCTAAGGCTCCTGCTGAACAACGGCGGCAGATGGCTTTTGCTCGCTATGGACTTACTTTCCGGCCCGAGGGAGGACCCTTGCCCTTGACCCATGTCCGCACCCCCCGAGGCGGTTGGGCCATCAATTGTTTCTTTTGCCATGGGGGGCAAGTGCTGGGAGTGCCTGTGCCGGGAGCTCCCAACTGGCTCATTGACATGCAAACTCTCCGCGAAGACATCCGCATTCTCAAGCTCCGCCAGGGACGGCTGAGCCGCTACGATCTGGCCGAAGCTCTGTTCCCGATGAACTCCACCCGAGGTACCACCAATGCCGTGATGTTTGCCGTGGCGTTGGGGGCATTGCGCGATCGGGATCTGAATCGTCGCCAGCAGGTGCGCATCCCACGGTTTGTCCATCACGAAATGGACCCACCCCCCTGGTGGAATGTCCGCAAGAAGAAACGCCTCTACTGCGATGGGTTTGCTCCCAAGGACCACCGCCCCTTGATGGCGTTTGTCATGGTCCCACAAAACTCCGGCCAGCGCATACGCTCCTGGGAAG
>JAJRRR010000190.1 GCA_024279285.1 Planctomycetota bacterium | reverse complement strand
AGTGCAGGTGGAAAGTTTCTATTCCCTTCGCCTCTGGGCATTTTTCTTCGCTGACTGAGATTCTTCTTGGGCATGATGGCTGATGATCCACTCCAAGATGCGCCAATCCAGCCACCAGCGGTCTGGGTCGTTGCTCCTGGCGGCTACAAAGCCCAGGTGGCCTCCGCCTCGGGTGATCTGCAACTGAACCCACCTGGGAAGCTCCAGCCCTTGAAAGCTCTCCACTGGCACCAAGGGGTCGTCATCGGCAGTCAGAACCAAAGTGGGCACCTGGGCCAGCGTAAGCTCCTTTCGGGCAGAAGCGGCACGGTAGTAATCTTCCGCGTCCCGAAAACCCCAAAGCGGAACCGTCCACTTGTCGTCAAACTCTCGCAGCGTGCGAGGCATGCCGTCCAACTGGCCCATTTGCACATCCGGCCGGCGCTTCTTGCGCCAAACCAGGCGGCGATACAAGCTCCGCACAAAGTGCCTGTCGTAAAGCCGGCCCAACCCTCGCTGAAGGCACCGGCTGCTGCGAGGGGTATCGACCGGAGGACACACCGCCACCACGCTGCGTAGCGTTTCCACCGCTTCTTGGCCCAAGGCCCTTCGTGCTCCGTACTTGAGCGACAAATTTGCTCCCAAGGAAAATCCCACCAGATGCACCGGACTGGCACAGGTCCACCGGGCCACAGCCGACAAGGCGTGGTGGAGGTCCTGGACGCTACAAGAGCAGTAGCCGCCTCGGGCCAACAGGGCCCCGGCTCCTGCTCCGCGCAGGTCCAGACGAAACGCCCGAATCCCTCGCGCAGCCAGCTTTCGGGCAATGCGGACCATGTAGGCACTTTGGTAAGAACCGCCCAAGCCGTGGACCAACACGGCCACTGGGTCCCCGGGCATCCAGCCCACCGGGCACTGGTCGTGCAAAGCCAAAGCATCTCCATCCGGCAAACGGACCACCCGAAGAAACGACCGCAACTGAGGCTGCCATCGGCCCAGAAAATAGGCCACCAAAGTGTGCAAGTGTCCCCCTTGAACCAAAGGGACAAAAGCCTCGCCGTGTCCGTTTCCTTCCCAGGTGTCAGTGCCGCACGGCGAAGCAGTGCTTTGGCCGTTGAGGGTTTCGGTGGTGGTCATTGCCCCTGTCCTGATTGGAGGCAAGCGGTTTCGTTTTCCATTGTAATTGGGTTTTCCCAAGGTGCTTCCCCCCGGTTGGTCGGGTGCGATCCGGGGCAGACGCCCTGGGGAGAGAAAGACTACAATGAACAAAGAGCCTGCATTTCTTCCTCAAACCACAAGCGGAGCCGATTCTCCCGTGCCGGAGGAAAACTCTCCAGAGACCTTGCCCCAGACTCAGGCCGAAGCCTTTCGGCGTGCGGCCGAAAAGGCGCGGCAGTTTCCGCGCCGACCGGGAGTGTATTTGATGAAAGACCGCCAGGGGCGAGTGATTTATGTGGGCAAGGCCAAGGACTTGCGGGCTCGGGCGTCCACTTACTTCCTGCCGGCCGCGGCTCAGGATCGCCGCACCGCCGACCTGGTGCGTGAAATCTGGGACATTGACTTCCTGGAAGCCCAAAGCGAAGTGGACGCCTTGCTCATGGAAGCCCGGCTAATCAAAGACATCCAGCCCAGGTTCAATGTGGAACTCAAAGACGACAAGACCTATCCCTATCTGGAGATCACCACTCGGGAGGATTTTCCCCGGGTGCGTTTTACTCGGGAGCCTCAGCCCCGAGGGAGCAAGCTCTATGGCCCCTTTGCCAGCGCCAAGGCACTGCGAGGGGCCATTCAGGTGCTTCAGCGCATCTTCAAGTTCCGCACTTGCGAGCTGGACATCCGCGAAGAGGATCCACGCTGGAAGTGGTTCCGCCCGTGCCTGTTGGCCTCCATCGGCCAGTGCACCGCACCGTGCAACTTGCGCATTTCCAAGGAGGAATATCGTCGGGACATCCAGCGGCTGCGGATGTTTTTGGAAGGAAAGCGGGAACAGCTTCTGCGCCAGATGCGCCAACAGATGCAACAGGCCGCTGGGCGACTGGACTTTGAAACCGCCGCCCGAATCCGAGACGAAATCCGCATGCTGGAAACCCTGGACCAACGAGGCGAGTTGGAAACCCATGTCCAGCCCGAGGTCTTCTACATCGATCCCAAAAAGGGGCTTCGTGGATTGCGGCGGGTTTTGCACCTGGAAAAAGAACCTCGGGTCATTGAAGGTGTGGACATCGCTCACCTGAGCGGAACCGACATGGTAGCCAGTCTGGTGCAGTTCATCGACGGGCTGCCGTTCAAGCCGGGCTATCGCCGTTATCGCATCCGCACTGTGGACCAGGTGGACGACTTTGCCGCCATTGCCGAAGTGGTCTTCCGGCGCTTCCGACGGCTAAAAGAGCAGGAAGAAGTGTTTCCGGATTTGCTGCTCATCGACGGTGGATCAGGACAGCTTTCAGCAGCGTTGAAGGCTCTAAAAGAACTGGGGTGCTCCGTGCCGGTGGTGGCTTTGGCCAAGCGACAAGAGGAGCTTTATCTGCCCGGGCAAACCCAACCGGTAAAGCTCAGCCGCCACAGCTTTGCCCTGCGGCTGCTTCAGTATGTTCGGGACGAGGCCCACCGGTTTGCTCAACACTATCATCGTATCTTGCGGCGCAAGAGCACCTTGGGGGAATGAAGGTTGAAAATGTTTGGTGTTTTCAAGCCGCTTGAGCTTTAGGAAGCTCCGGATAGGCGAACCCTGTGGCCGGATCGTTCCAGCGTCGCAGGGCTACCGCTACCACATGGCCCCCAAAGCCGACGGAGAGTTTCAAGGCCACTTGGGCACGCTGAGGTAGCCCTTCCAAGGGAAGGCAGTTCAAGTCGCACTCTGGGTCCGGGTCGGTCAGATTCATCGTCGGAGGCAGGAATCCATCGCGTAGAGCCAACACCGTGATGGCCAGTTCCACGCAGCCTGCTGCGTTGATCAAGTGACCCAGTTGAGCTTTGGTGGAGCTGAGAACCACCTGCGATGCAGCTTTTCCCAGTGCTTGGCGGATCCCTTGCACTTCGGCCGGATCGTTTTGTTGGGTTCCGGTGCCGTGGGCATTGATGTAGTCCACTTGCTCGGGTTCCAACTGGGTCTGATGAAGCAGTCTTCGCAAAGCTTCGGCCAAGGCGTGGGAACCCATGTCCATGGAGGTGACATGATGGGCCTGGGCTGCCATGATTCCGCCCAACACTTCGGCATAGATTTTGGCCCCTCGGGCCAGGGCGTCTTCCAGGCGTTCCAACACAAACACCGCAGCCCCTTCGTCCATGACGAATCCACACCGTCGGCGATCAAAGGGACGACAGGCTTCCTGGGGATCTTCGGCCTGAGCTAACACCCGAAGTCGTTCAAACCCGGCAATGAACAACGGATGCAGTGCATCAGCCGCACCGGCCACCACAGCCCGACATTGCCCACTGCGCAACAGGCGCACTGCCGCATGGAAATCAGCCAGTCCGCTGGCGCAGGCCGCCTGATGCACCAGGCTAGGACCACGCAAACCCAAGCTGCGCTTTACCTCCTCGCAAGCGGAGCTGGGAAACCACTGCTGCCACCAAGGAAAGTCTTTCCGAGGCAGGAGCTCCGTGCGTCCCAACCGAAGGGCCACATGCGAGGCGTCGCCCATGTGCCCACTGATGCAACAGCCCACTTCAAACGGGTCCAGGTGTTGCAAGTTCAGTTGGGCATCCTGAACGGCTTCCAGGGCAGCCAGTCGGGCCAGAGGGATGGGCTTAAGCTGGCCCGGGAAATCCGGTTCCAGATCCACCGGAGCTGCAATCACCGCACGAGAGCCTAGCTCGGGGATGCCTTTCACCCACCGCATCCCTCGCTGCCCTTGGCGTACTGCTTGCCAAGTGCTTTCCCGATCCCGGCCCAAGCTACTCACCAGTCCCACTCCGGTGATCACCACCCGAGGCTCGTGCTTGCCCGAGCCGGAGCAGCAGGGAAGCGTCGTTGGAAACGGGGGGCTCATGCCTGCACTGCTTGCCTGTGCCTGCGGAGAGCATTATGCGGGTTGGTTTCTTACCTGCCGGAGCCAATCCTGGCAAGACAAGCCTGAGCAAAAGCCGCTTTCCTTGGCGGTCCAACTCCCACGGGAACTGCCCTCTGAGTTGACAATGCCGACTGCTAGTGGCACAACAGGGTCCAAGGCCCTTGCCAGATCGGTTGGGCAAGCTTCAATGGCTCCCGAATCCTGCTGCCAGGAAGTAAGCTATTGCGGCGTTTTTGTCCTCCAGGCCGGTGCAGATGTGAGGTGAACCATGAGCCAAGAACCCCAAACGGAAGTTTCCCTTCAGCCGGAGGAAGGCTGGCACTGCTTGCATGTGTTTTATCGTTGGAACCGGCGGGTGCTGGCTGCGATGAGTCCTCAGGAGAAGTTCGACGGGCAGGAGGCGTTGGTGGAGGTGTTGCCCCCGGCCCAAGGGGCTCCCCAGCGGTTCCAGCTTTCGGTGGTTTGGGGTCCCAAGGCCGATTGGGCCCTGATGATGTTGGACCCGGACCCCCTGAAAATTGACGCCGTGCACCAGCGGGTGATGAGTTCTCCTTTAGGTCAGGCGCTGGAAGTGGTCTGGTCGTTTGTCTCCTTGACCGAAGTTTCGGAGTATGTGCCCACTGTGGAACAATACGCCAAACGTCTGGTGGAACAAGGCGAGGATCCCAACAGTCCCAGCTATCAGGCCAAAGTGAAAGCCTATGCCCAGCGGGAGTCGGCCATGCGCCGCCAGCGCCTTTATCCGGAGCTTCCCCCCTGGCCGGTGACTTGCTTTTACCCGATGAACAAGAAGCGGATTCCTGGGGCCAACTGGTTCGCGCTGCCCTTTGAGGAGCGCAACCGGCTGATGACCGAACATGGTCACACGGGAATGAAGTTCGGCGGTAAGGTGACGCAGTTGATCACCGTGGGCGTAGGCCTGGATGACTGGGAGTGGGGAGTGACACTTTGGGCCCGAAACCCTCAGTTCCTCAAAGAAATCGTCTATACCATGCGCTTTGACGAAGCCAGCGCAGTGTATGCCGAGTTTGGCCCGTTTTACACCAGTTTCGTTACCACGGCTCGGGAAATGCTCCGACACTGCCGGGTGCTGGAAGCTACTTAGGCTTTTGGTGGACAAAATCTTTTGCAATTTCACAACAGTGATTTATGCTGTGGGGATGAAAATAGTGGTGTTATCTTGCGATTGCACCATTGTCTGGAATCACAAGGAGCCATGATGATGCCTCGTAGTGTGGCACTTTTAGTAGCTGTGGTGTGGGTGATGAGTGGTTCCGATTCTTCGGCAGCACCGCCCAAGGTGGGCGATCCGGCTCCCGAGTTTTCCTTGCCAGGCAGCGACGGCAAGACCTATCGTCTCAGTCAGCTTCGGGGCAAGGTGGTGGTGTTGGCTTGGTTTCCCAAGGCGTTTACCGGGGGGTGAACGGCCGAGTGCAAGTCGCTGCGTGACAGCGGCCCAGACCTGCGAAAGTTCAAAAATGTGGTTTACTTCGCCGCCAGTTGCGACACACCGGAGGTGAACAAGCAGTTTGCCCAGTCGTTGGGTTTGGACTATCCGATCCTCAGCGACCCAGGGTGCAAAGTGGCCCGAGCCTACGGGGTCGTCTCTGGAAGACGGAAGTATCCCATGCGTTGGACCTTCTACATCGGCCCTGATGGGAAAGTCCTGCTGGTGCAAAAGCAAGTCAACGCCCGACAACATGGCCAACAGGTGATAGAAACCCTCAAACGACTTGGTGTGGAGACCAAGTAGAGTTCTCCGCCCCAGCAACTCCCGGAGAGCAATATGAGCTGGGGGCGAGCGTTTTTCGTGATACTGTTGTTTGTTCTGGCTGGAGCCGGCTTGGGCGCTGCCATCGGCTACTTGGTGGGCACCTTGGCTCCCGACTACTATCGGCTTGTGCTGGGCCGGATGTTGGAGCGTGCCCAACTCCCTAACCCCAATCTGGCCCAGATCGGCATGGCTTAGGGGTGATTCAAGGGGCCATTTGGGGAGCCTGCGTTGGGCCGTTGGTGGTGGTGCTCGTGACTTGGTACGAGGTGCGCAGACTCAAGTCGGCCAGCTAGTGCTGGGCAGGGATTTGCGGCTGGACGCTGTTCAGGCTGCCGTGTGCGGGATACACTGTCCAAAGTGGCAGTTTGCTTTCAAGATGTGGTCTTACAGGCGTCTCCACCAGGGCTGGGGGAGTGGTTATGAGTTGGGGGGAAGGAACCCATGGGGAGTTGTCTACGATGCGCGGGCGGAACTATCCGACCCTGCGCCAGTTCACCGTATTTTTGGAAAACCGTGTGGGACAGCTCCTGGAAGTGGTGCGGCGGTTTGAAGGCTCTCGGGTGCGCATCGTGGCTTTGAGTATCTCCGAGGCTGCCGAGTGTGCCTTCGTGCGATTCCTGCTCAGCCATCCGGAACAGGGACGCGAGATTCTGGAGCGGGCCGGATTGGCCCTAGTTGAAAGCGATCTGTTGGGCGTGGAACTCCCCCCTGGGCCCCAGCCCCTGCTGAGGGTCTGCACCGCATTGCTGCAAGCCGAAGTGAACATCCTGCAAACCTATCCGGTGCTGGTGCGACCCCATGGCCGCCCGGCTGTAGCCATCATGGTGGACAACATCGAAATCGCCGCCGAAACTCTGGCCCGACACAACTTCGTCATGCTCACCGAAGCTGATCTGGCAGCCGAAGACACCTAACCTCCCCAACCCACTTCCCCTGTTCTGGGGCTTTGCTATCTTGAAAGGGCTTTGGTTAGCGTCGTACTTGGGCAAACCTTCTTTTCCCAAGGGAGTCGGTCCATGCCAGTCAGTGCTGGTCAAATCGTACAGTGGTGTCGCCGTATCTTGGGTCTGTGCCCTGAAGAAACCCATCTGGAATTGCCCGAGTTTGTCAAAAGTATCCCTCCGCTGGATTCCTTGAGCCAACTTCCTTCCGGCACGGTGGTGCTGGTGCGAGGGGATGTGGACTGCAAACCGGGCCCTGAGGTCGGGCAAGGCGATATTCGGCTCCGATCCATGCTGTCCACCTTGGAGTTCGGGCGTTCGCGGGGGTGGAAGCTCGTCCTGTTTGGCCACATTGGCCGCAAGCCCGAAGGCACCCTGGAAAAAGTAGCCTCCCGACTGAGCCAACTGCTGGGCCAAACCGTGCCGTTGATTACCGACTGGATGGATGCCGACTCGGGCCGGATCACCCAGGCGGCTTGTCAGCAGATTGAATCGGCCGAGCCAGGCTCCGTGTTGCTGTTGGAAAATGTGCGCCGTTATCCGATAGAGCGTGTGTTGTGGAAGGCTTCCGAGCAGGATTTGCCTCAATTGGCTCCCATGCTGGCTGCGGTGGCCAATGCCTTCGCTGAGCAAATCAGTCCCTATTACATCAACGAAGCCTTTGCGGCTGGCAGCCTGGACACTTCCACCACCGTGGTGCCTGCGGCCATGCGACAAGTGGCCTGGGGTCGGTATGTAGCGGAGCAGTTTTCCGGGCCCTTGATGCGCTGTCTGGACGCCACGCTGGTGGTCTTTAGTGGCCTGAAGATTGACAAGTTGGACGATTTGGAGGCAATTGTGCGACGGGGTCGGGTTCGGGTGGTGTTTTCCGCAGGTTCGTTGGCCATGGCGTTGAAAAAAGCCGCCGCCAGGCTTCAGGGAAGCGATTTCTGCCTGGGCGTGGCCGAAGACCCGACCCACTGCGATCAGCCCTACTTCATCCCACCCCAACGCGTGGAGCAAGCTACGAGAATTCTTCGCCAAGGAGAGCAGCACGGGGTGAAGTTCGTCCTGCCGGTGGACTTTGTCCTTCAGGACGGTACGGTGGCAGAGGCCATCGGTCCCGGACAGCAGCAATTGGACATTGGCCCCAAGACCCGAGAGCTGTTTGAGCAGGAAATCACCAACTATCTGGAGCTACTCAAAAACCACCCGGAGCTTCCGCCGGTGGCGTTTCACAACGGGGTGTTTGGCAAGTTTGAGGAAGAGCAGTTTTCGCACGGCACGCGGCATTTTGTGGGCCAACTGAAGCGTCTGAAAGAAAACGGCGTGGAAGTCTATGTCGGAGGTGGCGAGGGGGGCACGGCCCTGGAACGCTTCGGCCAGCCCGATTGGGTCACCCATGTGTTCACCGCCGGTGGAACCGTGCTCAATGCCCTGGGCGGAGAACCGGTGCCTTATCTGGTGGCGTTGCGCATGGCCGCCCAGGGGGTGATCCACAACTGGGGCTGATTTCAGAGGAGGTTTATCGCGGTTCGGCTGGAACAGGTTTTTTGTGGCCTTGGAGGGCTTGGGCCAGGCGTTGAGCTGCTTGTTGGGCCGAGTGGATGCAATAGGGCACGCCTACCCCTTCGTAGGCGTTTCCAGCCAGAGCCAGTCGGGGCCAGCGGGCAAGCTCCTGCCGAATCTGATGCACTCGTTCCAGGTGGCCGACATGATACTGGGCCATTGCTCTGTCCCACCGATACACCCGAATCCACCGCGGTTGGACTTTCCATCGGCACAAACTGGCCACTTCGTCCCAGGCCACTTGGGCCAACTGGTCATCGGGCAACTCCAACAGGTGTTCCAATCGGGAACCTCCGATAAAGATTCGTACCAGCAGTCCACCTTGGGGAGCCCGGTGAGGAAACTTCACCGAGCTGAAGCTGGCCGCCAAAATGCGCCGCCCTTCGCACTCAGGCACCACAAAGCCGAACCCCCGTGGTTTTTGTTCCAGGTGCTGCTCCTCCACAGCGGCGCAGACCACCGCAGCGGAGCCGTAAGGGATGCTTTGCAGAAGCTGGGCCAACTTCCCGGCCCAAGGCTTCACTAGCCGAGCTGCTTGCCATGCCGGAAGAGCCAACACCAAAGCGTCCACCTGATGCTGTTGGTTGGGAAGCTGAACTTGCCAACCGGACTCGTAAGGTCGAATCTGAAGCACAGGCGCATTCAACTGCACACTGTCTGGGGGCAAGGCATCGGCCAAGTGTTGGATCAACCCGGACATCCCCTTACGGGGCGCCACGAACAGACCATATCGTGCTCCGGCGGCTCGGCCCAGGAAGGAGTCTCGCTGCGTGTGCCACCATGCAGCCGCCAAGCTGCCCCAACGACGCTCCATCTGCACAAAACGCCCCAGGGCCGCTTGCATGGACAACCGTCGGGCGTCGGCGGCATAAATGCCGGCCACTAAAGGCTGCACTAGCCGTTCAAACGCCTCTTGGCCCAATCGCCGTATGGCAAAAGAGGCCAACGACTCATCAGACATCTCTTGCCGGGGCGGAATCAACGGTTCGGCCAGCAGACGCAGTTTGCCTTTCCAAGAAAGCAATGGTGTGCTGAGCAGAGGGAGGACCCGGGTGGGCATCATCACGGCAAACCCTTCCGGCACCGCGACCACTTGGCCCCGATGGACCACATAGGCTCCTTGGCCTTGGGGGTTGGTGCCCACTAGCTCCACTCCCAGTTCTTTACAAAGCTCCACGGCCCAAGGGGGCACGGTGATGAACATATCGGCTCCGGCTTCCACGCAGTAGCCTTCCACCCGTTGGGTATGCAGGGCACCGCCCAATCGGGCACTGGCTTCCCAAAGCACCACTTGGGCCTGGGGGAGCTGCCGATGAAGAAAGTAAGCAGCACTGAGACCCGAAATCCCTCCGCCCACCACACCCACTCGCACTTCGGTTCCCCCGGTTGCCGGACTCACAATAGCTCCTTGCAAGCAGAAGCAGGGTCTTAGTCGGTTTGGATTCGCCGATAGGTGCCGATAAGTTCGGCTTGGGCCAGAATGTGTCCTTGCATGGCTTGAAGCACTTCTTGTTTACTGGCCCCGGGCTTCAGCTCCAAGGGGGCATCCAAGGCGTAGAGCCGAAAGTGATAGTGGTGCACGCCCGAGCCCGGGGGGGGAGAGGGGCCCCGGTAGCCAATCCGCTGGCCCGTCTGCCACGAATTCAAACCCTGTAGGGCTCCTGGTGGATTGTTCAGACGAGGGTCGGGGGGCAATCCTTCCGGCAAAGACCGCACATGGCCCGGGATCTTGTACAACACCCAATGCACCCAAGGCTCCGGAGTGGGAGCGTCCGGATCATCGCAGATGAGCACAAACTCCTGGGTGCCCTCAGGAACTCCTGCCCAGTTCAGCGGTGGGGAAATGTCTTCCCCGTCGGCGGTGTATTTGGCTGGGATGGACCGGCTGGGTTCAAAAGCTGGACTGGTCAATCGCATGGTTCGTCCGGCTCCCCGCTGATTCACAGTGGACGATGAAGAACTTCCACAACCTACAAACACACTCATCGCCAACAACGCACACCACCACTTCACTCCCATCGCATCACTTCCTTGCCAGGTAGTTCCCCTTCCGTCCACAGGGCTCATTATACCCCACTTCTGGTGGAATCACACCAGGGGCCGCGGCACTCCTATTGTGGCGTTTTTCTGAAAGAATGAGGGGGAGCAACTCTAGGGCCAAACGGCTCCTTCCCATTGAAATCCGCCTTGGCGGTGCTTAGGCTCAACTTCAGCCCTAAGAGGGTACAAAGGGATGAGCGGACCGAGCCGTGAGAGGAGAAAAACAGAAGTTCCTAGGGCAATCCCCCGCCAACATGGTTTCCACTTTCCAAGGAGAAACCCGTCGTGGATCAACAGATGCCCATGCCCAACTTTGACAAATCCAGCGGTTTGGTGCCCGTGGTGGCCCAGGATGCTCATACCGGCGAAGTGCTCATGGTGGCCTATATGAACGAAGAAGCCTTTCGGGAAACGGTGACCACGGGTCGGGCCGTCTATTACAGCCGAAGCCGCAGGCGACTGTGGCGCAAAGGGGAAGAAAGCGGCCATGTGCAACAAGTCCAGGCCATCTACCTGGATTGCGATGCCGACACCGTGTTGCTGAAGGTTCACCAGGTTGGGGGTGCTGCTTGCCACGAGGGATACAAAAGCTGTTTTTTCCGCCGATGGACTCCCCAAGGACTCCAGGTGGATCAGCCCCGGGTGTTTGACCCTGAACAGGTTTATCGGAACTCCTGATAAGTTAAAAGCTTGCCCCGGTCCTGGCTCTCTGGTCTGCAGGAAAAACTTCCATGAGCACACGACAGTTGAGATTGGGACTTCCGGCCGGAAGTTTGCAAGAGGCTGCGGCGGATTTGTTCCGTCGGGCTGGCTACAAAATTACTTTTCACAACCGGTCCTACTACCCAACGATTGACGACGAGGAGATTGACTGCCTGTTGATTCGGGCTCAGGAGATGGCCCGATATGTGCAAGACGGGGTGTTGGACGCTGGAATCACCGGTTACGATTGGATCGTGGAGACCGGGGCCCAAGTGGTGGAAGTGGCCGAGCTGGTCTTTTCCAAAGTCAGCCGCCGTCCGGTCCGCTGGGTGCTGTGCGTGCCGGAGGACTCCCCGGTCCGAAGTGTACACGATCTTCAGGGCAAGCGCATCGCCACTGAAGCAGTAGGCTTAACCCGACGCTACCTGGAAAAACACGGGGTGCAGGCCAAAGTGGAGTTCAGTTGGGGAGCCACCGAAGTCAAGCCCCCCAAACTGGCCGACGCCATCGTGGAAGTGACCGAGACGGGCAGCTCGCTTCGGGCCAATCGGCTGCGTATCGTGGACGAAGTGCTGGTCAGCACACCACGGTTTATCGCTAACCCTCAAGCCTACCAAGACCCCTGGAAGCGCCAAAAAATTGACGACATCGTGCTCATGCTGCGCGGTGCGCTGGAGGCTGAGGGGAAGGTGGGTCTGATGATGAATGTGCCGCGAAACAGACTCCAACAGGTGTTAGAGCTGCTGCCCGCCCTGCACCGGCCCACGGTCTCCAGCTTGGCCGACGAGGACTGGGTAGATGTGCTCACGGTGGTAGATGAGTCGGTGGTGCGCCATATTGTGCCGCGGCTCAAAGCCGCCGGAGCTCGGGGTATCGTTGAATATCCGCTCAACAAGGTTATCCCCTAATTCGGGTGGTGGATTCATGCGAAAGTGGTTGGGAACAGTGGGGTTGGTGTTGACTTGGTGGGGTTGGGCTTGGGCTGATCCGCCTTCTCAGAAGTGGGGCATGCCTCTTCTGTTCCACGAGGACTTCTCCCGGGGACTCCAGCGGTGGCGATTCTCCGATCCGGGAGCGTGGCGGTTGATCCGGGAAGAGGGGAACTTTCTGCTGGACCAATACTTACGGCGCAGCCGCTATCGGCCGCCTTTTCGCAGTCCCCTGCACATCGCCTTGATTCGCCACATGGTGGTGAGCGATTTTGTGCTGGAGGCTCGGGTGCGCAGCACGGTGAAGGATTACCCCCATCGGGACGCTTGTTTGTTTTTTGGCTATCAGAGCCCCAGTCGGTTTTACTATGTGCACTTGGGCAAACGTACCGATCCACATGCCAATCAGGTGTTTATCGTCAATCAGGCTCCGCGGACCAAGATTTCGTTGCGGACCTCCCCGGGCACTCCTTGGAGTTCAGGATGGCATCGGGTTCGGATAGTGCGTTGGGCCAGCAGTGGGCGGATTGAGGTGTACTTTGACGACTTTTCCCGACCGGTGATGGTGGCCCAAGATCGCACCTTCACCTGGGGCCAAGTGGGTATCGGAACCTTTGACGACACGACCCAATGGGACGATGTGACCCTGTGGGGCCGAGTGGTGCTGGTGGCTCCGCGGCGCAAAGAAAAATGACCCCGACGGGATTTGAACCCGTGCTCCGGCCTTGAAAGGGCCGTGTCCTAACCTGGCTAGACGACGGGGCCAAGAAGAAGCGTTTGTCTCACTTTATTTATCTGCCCTCGGAGGGTCAAGGGCTTAAGTGAAAGCCGGGACACGAAAAAAGCGGGCCATGCCCGCCTCCTACCTTCCCAAGTCCAACTCAGAAGAAGTTATTCCTCCACCGTACCTTCGGCAGCCGGAGCAGGAGGAACTTCTTCTTCCCGATAGATCCCCAAAGGAGGCTTTTCTTCCTTGGGCGGCTGTTTCTTGGCGTCTTTTTTGTTCCCTTTATTCAGCCCGTGAATGGCATCGTACACTTCTTTGCGATGCACCGGCACCTCTTTGGGGGCTTCTACTCCCAGACGAACTTTGTCCCCGCGAATCTCCACCACCACGACCGTGATGTCATGGTTGATGACGATGCTTTCGTTCTTTTTACGCGACAGGACCAGCATGGATGGACCCCTTGTGTAAACGGTCCGAACCCCGGGTCTTCCCTTCCCCTGGGTGAATTCGGCGGATTCCGTTCGGTTCCATACGCTTGCGCACCACAGGATCTTAACTTCAATCTACACGGTTCCAAGAGGCAGTCAAGCATCTGACGGCAAAAATCCCGGAGAGCATTTGCAAAATATACGCATTTGGCACGGTTTTAGTTGCCCCAATGCCCCCTTGGCCCCAGAATTTCCCCAAAACTCGCAGCCTTCATTCCATAAGGATTTGTCCGAAAAACAGTTATGGAAAGGGGTGATCACCCCACGCCGTCGGTCCTCATGGGGAGGTACAAACCCAGAACCAGGGAGCCGACCTGCTCCCTCTGCTTCCGGGAGTTGTGCGTTTCATCACAAAAAATGGCCGCAACAGCGCAACCAGCTAACTGAACCTTCTGGTGCGCCACTGACTCTCTGGTAGGCGAGGGGTTGTTTTATTGGGCGCCAGGGGAGTCCCCGGGGGTTTGCGATTCTGACGCTTTCTGGTCCTCTTGGGCTTGGAGGAGTTCCAACTGCTCCCAATTGGGCTGGCCTCTTTCAAGCCGGCGTTTGTGCCCCAAGGGCTTGGAAAATCCGGCACCTTGGGCACGAAACCACTGATGCTCCGGACGATTGAGAATCTCATCAATCACCCGAAGGACCGCTTGGGCTTGCTGGTTTTTGCCCTCCTGCTGGGCCTGGTGGATGATCTCCAACGCCTCGGGAATCAGCTCCTGGTAGAAACGCTCGGCCACTTCGTACATCCCGTGCCAGTGGGCATAGTCGGGAGCCATCATGGAGGCTCCATGCCGTGCCCGACGACCCTCGTGATGCCACAGATAAAACCAGGTCCACTCTATCCGCTCGTCAAACTGTTGGGGGGTGAGCAACCCGTTTTCCCGAAGCGACTGCATGATCTTCTGACCCGGTTTGGCGAACTTCTCGTTGTAGAGGATTACAAAATCGTCGTACTGCTTATAAAACGCCGTGACATAATCCGGCGTGTGGCAATGCAGACACACTTGCCGCATCCGCTGGCGCTTGGCCTCGGCAGTGTCTTTGACCAAGGCACGCCGTTTGGCCGGGTCGGTCTCTTTGACCACATTGCCGTGTTCGTCGGTGTCCATGCGCAGGCTCACAGGAGGCCGGTTGGTCCAGGAGATGCGTTCCCCTGGGTCGTGGGTAATGCGCCCCCCGTTGCGGGTATGGCCCGACATGTGGCATGTGGCACAAGTGGGAGCTTGCGTATAGTCCTTGCCCAGCACCCAACTGTCGCTGTCCAGGTTCATGTGTTCACGCAGATCGCGGTAAGCCACGCCGTGTTTAGATTCTTCGTAGATTTCCTTTTGCGGGTGATCGGGCCCAAGGTGGCATTTGGCGCAGTTTTCTGGCTGTCGGGCACGGCGCGGGGAGAAATCGTGTCGGCTGTGGCACGCCGAGCAAGAGCCCAATGAGCCATCCAGATTGATGCGTCCGATGCCGGTGTTGGGCCAAGTGCCAGGATGGAACAGCGGCTTGCCACTGTCGTCCCGACGCACTCGCTCCAACACCTCCCGGTTGGTCGGCTTGCCGTTCTCGTCCGGCTTGAGATCATCCACGGTGATCATCCCCCCGTCCACCGCCAGCAAAGCTACTTTGCTCCCGTGGCACTGCTGGCAGCCGGTAAAAGCCGAAGCCATGCCGTTGACCTGCTGGACATCCATTCCCGGGGTGGGGGAGTGAGGGTTGAAAGGCACTCGGGACCCTTCCACCGTCTCGGCCAGGAAGTTATCCAGTGAGGCCAAGATGTTTCCCCCTTGAGCGTGGTGGCTTCGGGCAAACTCCTGGGTTTCCTTGATGTGACATCGCCCGCAGTCCCGAGGGGTCACCACGGTGGCAATCACAGCTCCGTAGTGCATGAACGCATCCGCATCATCTTGTTCGGCCCGGTGGCACTCATAGCAGCCCACCGCTTTGGCCGCGTGGGTGCTGTGGCGCCAGTGGTCCACCAGCCCGGGAGTTTCTCGCTGGTGGCATTCCACGCAGTTGCGGCTGCTGGCCGGCACGATCACCGGTCGGGGAGCAAGCCCTAGCTCCGCCCGACGCCGAGCTATCTCCATCCACTGCACCAACACCAACGAAGCCAAAAAAGTCATGCCCAGGGCAAAAATGATCCACTGCTTGGTCTTCAGGGTCATGGCTCCAGGTTCCTTGTTTGTCTTGGGGAAATGAGAAAAAGGCTCAAACCCCGGCACCAGTTGATCTCAGTGTGGCACCAAGGCTTCCCACACGGTCAGCCCCACCAGGGCCAGCACGGCCACAATGCCAATCCACACACTGGCTTCCTCCCAGCCCAAACGACGCAACAAAGCGTCAATCCACGGCCAGGCAAACATGGCAAACACAATCAGCCCAATCGTCAGCATCGCCGTGCCAATGGAAAACAACTTCAACCACCGAAACAACACATAAAAGTACCACTCCGGCTTGATCACCTCGGGCGTGTGCAACGGATCGGCCTTGGGACCCATCTGCGGTGGGAACACCGTGGCCAAAAAGCTCAGGATCACCATCAGCACCAGCCCAATGATCAACTCCGTGTAGAAGTGATCCGGAAAGAAGTTGAAATACCGGGGCTCTTCTTCCTCCGGCACGGGAAACTCCGTCACCCCATGCAGCCGAATCAAGGTGATATGGATGGCCAGCAAAAACAACATCGTCACCGGCAACACGGCCGCGTGGAGGATGAAAAACCGCGGCAAGGTCCGCACATTGTATCCTTCTCCGGCCAGCAGCAGGCGTTTCAAAGGAGGCCCGATCCAGGGAATCTGCTCGGTCAGGTTGCCGGCCACCGTGGCTCCCCAGTAGCTGAGTTGTTCAAACACCAGGCTGTAGCCCGTGAATCCCACCAGCAGCGTGCACAGCAACAGGCACATGCCCACAATCCAGTTCAAATCCCGGGGCTTGCGAAACGCTCCGGTGAAATAGACTCTCATCTGGTGCAAAATCACCGCCGCCACCATGAAAGTGGCTCCCCACTTGTGCAGCCCTCGCAAAAACCACCCGTAGGCCGCCTCCTCGGTGATGTAGCGCACCGACTCGTAAGCCGTCTGAGGGGAAGGCTGATAGTAAAAAGCCAACAAAATCCCGGTGATGATCTGCACCACAAACAAATAGGCCGGAGTTCCGCCTAGGCAAAACCACCAGCGTTTCAGGTGGTAAGGGACCGGCTCGTTGGTCAGCTCCCGAAGCTGATCGCCCGTGATAGGTATCCGCTCTTGAAACCATCGGGCAATGGCACCCATGGCAGGCTCCCAAGCTGGGGTCAAGCAGTGTGTTGATCCGACTGAAGCAACGACCGGGTGGGTCCTTCCAGCGGCACTTGAATGAACAGACTGTGCCCTTGGATGCGAAGCGGATAGCGGACCAGGTTTTGGTTGGCTTTGGCCGGGGGGCCTCCAGTAGCTCGCCCCTGCCGGTCAAAAGTCCCGTTGTGGCAAGGGCAGAAAAACCGATCATTCTGCGGCTCCCAAAATACCTGACAGCCCAAATGCGGACAGGTGCTGCTGAGGGCCACAAAATCCTCAGGCTCTTGCCCTGGGCCGAGTCGGGCCACCACTACCGGCGAGCCCAACGGAGTTTGGAACTCCAGGGCTTGGCCAGGAGGGATCTGGTCCAGTTGGGCCAGGTAGATCCACGCCTTGGGATCAGGATGGGCCGGATACAAATATCGCCCGGCCATCGCCAAAAGCGTCCCGTAGCTGCCCAATAACCCCACCCCCATCGCCATCCCCGAACACGCCGACAAAAAATCCCGACGGGTTGGTTCGTCTCCAGAAGGTTCTGGGGTCTGTGGAGCTGGTGAAGTTGATGTCATGATTTCCCCTTGCTCGCTTGGGATGCGACAACTTGGCACACGCGCCTTGGCCACCAGATAAACAGCAACTGGCGTACCCACCCGGGTTCAAATTCACGCTGTTCCGACTCCTTTTGGGCAAAGGGGCGGGCGTTGGAAGTGCTATTTAGGGAAATTGCTCTAAGCGAAGTACTTGACAGCGTTTATAAACAAAGCCAGCCCACCACCTTGGGGCGGCAGTGCTCCCTGAGCTTGCAGACGAGTCCAGAAGGGGTGCTGGGTAGGCCGCACGAATCGCTCCGGATGGGGCATCAGCCCCAGCACTCGGCCCGACGGGTCGCACATCCCTGCCACATTCCACTGCGAACCGTTGGGATTGTGCGGATATGGCACAGGACGGTTCACATCTGTCTCACTTTCTGGAGTGCTCCAGTGGGTATAGCGCAGCGGGAGTTGTCCCCGCTGGTTGAGCTGCTCCAGCACGGCAGGGGCTTGAGCAACGAATTTTCCTTCGGCGTGGGCCACCGGCAGCACCAGCTCCTCCAGACCTTGCAGAAACACGCACTCCGATT
>JAJRRR010000189.1 GCA_024279285.1 Planctomycetota bacterium | reverse complement strand
TTGGCTGATCGGATAAAGGGCAAAGCCAACCAGTAGCGAGGCACCTGGCCCTGACTGGCTTTGGCCGCTCCCAACACCGCAAACAGCACCACGATCACCAATCCTGCATACCACGGAAACCAGCCCACCAACGGCACCCAACTCAGGGCATACAAAGGAAGCGTATAGACCAGAATGGACAGCGTCCAGTTGGTCACAGCCACTCCGTGCTGGTCCAGCTCGGGGAACTCCTGGCGTTTGAGTTGCCACAGCACCAGTGGCAAAGCAGCTCCGGCAATGGGGACCACCACCGTGGCCAACGGGGCTAGGTGCAAGAACATGGCCCACTGACGCAATCGGGATTCACGGCGCTGCTGCTCGGGAGCGTCCCCGCCGGAAGAAGCACTCTCCCCCTGCCCTTCCAGCAGCCGAGCTTTGGCGCGACGATACTCCTCCTCATCCAATGCTCCGGATTGGTAAAGCCGGTGCAGCTTTTCCAACTCTTCGGAAAGTCCCATGCCGCCTTCCCCTTTGTTGGAACCTGCTCTGTGTGATTCTATCCCATGTGCTACCCCCTGTGCGTCAGAAGTTGTCCGGTCCCAAAGGTTGGCAAGATGGAGCAAGTTTTCAGGATCATGGCAAATCTGCCACTGGTAGGGGGTATGCGGGTTGTTCCTTAAGTACCGATTAGACAAAAGCCGATGCTTTTTCAAAGTATGGCACTTCCTTGCAGGGGGGAACTTGGCATGCCCAAGAGGAAACACTTTTTCTTCCGGGTCGGAGCTTGGACCGTAGTGCTCATGACCTTGGCACTAGCAAGCTCTGGTTGTTGTCGCATTCGTCGCGGCTGGCTCATCCGGCTCAATGTCGCCTTGGAGTGGAATCGGGTGCCGTGGCGCACCGGACCGGCAGAAAAGTTTGAACAGCACCCACCGGATTGCGTCTGCTGCCGAGGCTTGCATCGTTCAGGCTGTGGGCTTGGAAAGTGCATTCCCCCTGGCTGGACAGTGGAGTCGGAGGCGGCCTCAGGGCCCCAACTGCTCCCTGTGCCCACCACGCTGGAACCGGTGCCAGTGGAAGAAGAAGCCTCTACTTCGGCTCCTGCGAGTCCCAAGCCCGAGCAATCGCAGTCTTCTTCCCCGGCAAAGCCGACCGAACCTCTCCCAGAACCTTCAAAGCGCAGCGCGTGGTATGGTCCTTCCCTGCCCGGCTCCTGGGTGTTTCGCTCCGCCCAGTCCAGTGGTTTGACCGATCGCTTGGTACGCTTGGACTCCCAGGGCCGCACGGTGCGCTGAAGCTCTCTGTTGGGAACGAGACTTCCCGAACTCCTCCTCCGGCTCAAGAAACCAGTAAAGGCAAGGAGTTGTCCTTTGCTGCTCAGCGCTCTTGCTGGATGTACTCTTTGGTTTGAAGCACCCAGGCTGAAAGGGCCAGCGAGCCTAAGGTGATGGCAATCAAAGTCCAAGCGCAACTGGTGGCTTCCAGCGGCACGAACATCTCCGGAGGGGAAACTCCCCAAGGAGCACCCAGCTCGTAAATCCAACTGCGGACATAGTAGCCGATGGAAAATCGCTTGATCACTCCCGGCATGTTGCCCAACAGGGCTTCCACGAACAGGGCATAGACCACGCCCACCACCGTGGGATAGCGCACCCAGGTGGCTAACAGGTGGAAGAAACTTCCGTAGGCCATAGCTCCCCAAAAAAGCGGCAAGGCATAGCCTCGCCAGGCCATGCGGCCGGCCGGGCCCATCAGCCAACACACTCCCGCAAAAGCCCCCCAGGTGAACAACACCACCAAAGGCACCGTGGCCGCCCATTTGCCCAACGCAATACTCCAACGAGGCAAAGGTCGGGTGAGCAGGAACACCAAAGTGCCTTCTTCCCGATCCCCGCCCAAGCCCGTGGTCCCAAACCCCAAAGCCACTACCGGCAATAAAAACGAAACCACCAACATCACCACCACGGTTTGGGTGAATTGGGCAAAGGCTTCTATTACCTGCTCGGGCTGAGCCTGGGCAAAACGCTCCCGATAACGCAGCACAAACAACATCAAAGCCGCGGTGGGAAAGAGCAAAAGCAGCGTGTGGACCGACCACCATAGCCGGCCCAATGTCACCCAAACCAACGCTCGCCAAGCGTACCACCAGGATTTCATGACCGTTGATGCAAATAGCGAAAAACGGCTTCGGCTCCGGTGTCCAGAGGCTCCATCCGACGCAATTGCCAGCGTCCTTGAGCCGCAGCAGCGTTGAGCCGACGGAAAAACATGCCTGCTTGACGCACCTGAACAACCAGGCATGAGCCATCAATCTGAACCGATCGCACTTCTTCCCAACCGATCAGTTCTCCGGCCAGGGGGCGCAAAGGCTCGGCTTCCAAGGCCACGATCAAGGGGCGATCCGCCAACCAGGAACGGATTTCGTCCAAAGTGCCTTGGGCCACCAGGCGACCTTGGACCAGCACCAGCACCACTTGGGCCAGTTGTTCCACTTCTTCCAACATATGGGTGGAAATCAACACCGTGCAGCCTTGGTCGCCCAGATGGGCAAACAGCTCCAGCAGTTGGCGTCTTCCGCCCGGGTCCACACCGGCCAAGGGCTCGTCCAGCAAGAGCACTTCGGGCTGGTGAGCCAGGGCTTGGGCCAGCTTGATCCGTTGGCGCATTCCTTGGCTGTAGGTGGCCAGGGGGCGTTGGGCTCGGGCGGACATTCCCACCAGTTCCAAGGCTTCTTCCGTCCGGCGGCGAGCTTCCCGGGAACTGTACCCATGCAGTTGAACCATAAACTGCACAAACTCCCAGCCGCTCATTTCTTCATAAAAGCGGTCCACATCGGGACAGTAACCCAAGTGGCGTTTGGCCAAAGTGCTCCAGGCAGGCAAACCGTTGATGCTCACCTGACCCAAGCTGGGACGAATTTGCCCACTGGCCAGACGCATCACGGTGGATTTGCCAGCTCCGTTGGCTCCAAACAGCGCGGCCACCCCAGGCCCCAAAGTAAAACTCACCTGATTGATCCCAATCACCGGACCGTAAAACCGCGTCACCTGATCAAAGCAAATCTCGGCCACGGCTTGCTCCGCAAAACGAGGGTTTCACTCCCAACGGCGCCAATGGACCAGCTTGGCCCACAAGTAGCCCACGCAAATCAAAACCACCGCAGCCAAAGCCCCTGCGGCCCAAGGGGCCAACTGGACATCCTCCCTTCGGGCATAAAACCCAAAAAACGCCCGGCCCACACATCGGATGTCCCGCCACAAGTTCAACAAACGCCAGTGAGGATCGCCGGTCGTTCGGCGCAATTGCTCCGACCACGCCGCCGAGAGGAGAAACAAGCTGGTCCAAGTGATGGCAATGGGGACGGTCTTGCGCAGCCAGGCCCCCAGGGCCAGCAACACCGCTCCCAACACCACGGCCATCACCAGCCCATAGCCCAACACCGACACCACCACCGCTTTGTTTTCCCACCAGTAGTGAAAGTCCGAAGTGAACATCCCATACTCCACAAAAAGCACCAAAGCCGGCAGCACCGTCACGCTGCCCAACAGGACGGCCACCGCCAGCCACTTGCCCCACAAGTAGTGCCATGGGCTCAGACCATGTGCCAAGTAGAAGCTTACTCCCCGCTGGCGAAAGTCACCGCCGATGATCACGCTTCCGGCAAAAGCCATCATGACCATGACCACCAGCCCTTGCTGTTCCATGAAACGAAGATAGCCGTTTCGTCGTTGGGCATCGGGGTGCACGGTGAAGTCAAACCGCTCCATGATCCGGTCCCCAACCCCGGGAAGCTGCGTGCCGGCGTAGATCAAAGCGAAGTAGAGCAAGAAATTGAGCATGCCCAAGGCCAACAGGATCCAAAACACCTTGCGCCGAAACACCTGGCGCAAGGTGGCCCGAGTTACCGCCAACGCCGAATACCACGGCCCCCGCAGCCGACCTTCCCAACGGTGGTAGTGTGCCAGATCAATCTGCATGGCTTTCGCGGATCAAGCCTCAGCTTTGGGATCGGAGTTTGCCTTTTCGGAAAGTCGCAAAAACACGCTTTGCAGGTCTTCTTCCACAGGGCGCAGCGTGTGCAAGATGGCCCCATGCTGTTGGGCCACCTGGAACAACCGCTGCGTGCTCCACCCAGAAGGAAGTCCCAGCAGGGCCTGCGATCCGTTGGCCCCTGGCGTGATCTGAACTCCTTGGCAACGCAAGTGGTGCAACCATTCCTGGGAACCTTGCCATCGCACCAGATATTGATCGGTGCGCAGTTGGAGCAGGGGGGCCAAAGGGCCCTGATAGACCACCCGCCCTCGGGCCAGAATCACCACATGCTCGCACAATCGCTGCACATCTCCCAACAGATGGGTACACAACACAACGCTTTTTTGGCCCTGGGCAATCAGGTCCTCCAGCAGCCGAAGCATGGCGTCGCGTCCTGGAGGGTCCAGACCATTGGTTGGCTCGTCCAGCAAAAGCACATCTGGATCGTGAACCAAAGCGGCGGCCAGCTTGAGCCGTTGGAGGTTTCCACGGGAATACTGTTCCACGGGCCGGTACCGCAACTCGCCTAAGCCCACATAGCCGAGAACCTCATGGGCCCGACGAAACGACTGCCGACGCGACATACCATAAAGCTGTCCGGACAAGGCTACATACTCCACCCCTTGGAGCAACGGCAACACGGCGTCGGCTTCGGCCATGTAGCCGAAGCGTCGTCGCAGGGTGGAGGCGGCCTGGTGCAACTGGACCCCAAACACTTCCACCTGCCCTTGGGAGGGCCGTAGCATGCCCAAGAGAATTTTCAACAAAGTGGACTTTCCGGCTCCGTTGTTGCCCACCAGACCCACCGTCCCTCGGGGCAACTGAAGTGAAATGCAGTCCAAAGCCACGGTGGAACCGTAGCGATGCGTTACCTCGGTCAGTCGGGCAACGGGAGCTTCGCACATCACGGCCTGATCGCTCCACCGGAGAGCCGTCCCCCCAGAGGGCTACTGTTCCTGATCCCAAAGCTCTTTGACCACTCGGGCCAGCAGTTGAGGATCGTCTTGTTTGCGGAGGTGTTCGATTCGGGACTGGGGCACTTCCAGTTGTTCCAATGCCCGAACGATGTACTGCCAGCGACGGCGTCGGGCGGCCCCTTGAGCCAAATAAAGCTCACTGACATGCTCGCTGAGCTTCTGCAAAGCTATGGCCCGGCGATTGCGGTAGTAGTTACGAATCACCTGCTGTTGATAGCGCGTACGCGGCTTTTCGGAAGAATCCATCGGTGCAATTTCTTCAACCAAACTTGGAGGAACACCTGGCTGTTGAAGCCCGTGGGAAAGTCATCAATGTATTGTACCGAACTTTGTGGGAAAACCGGGAGCTAGCAGTGCTGGCCCCCTCGGGGCAGATCCCAGTGGAGCTGCGGGTTGACCTTGGGTTTGTAGGGCCGGTACACTTGCCCTGAGTGCGTGGTGGAGTTGCCACATTTTGCCCTCCCAGGGGTACGGAGGCGACAGGTTCCCGGAACGGATACGCCGAGGGCACGGAAAATGTTTCAAACTTTAGCTGTAGTTCAGGCCGGTGGGGCCCGACGCCGGCAGCTTTCTCACACCGTGGGCGGGGTGCCTGTGCTGGAATGGGTCCTGCGACGACTTAGCGAAGCTCAGCAACTGGATCACCTAGTCGTGCTGACCGGTCATCTGGCCGAAGATGAGTCCATCCTGGGCTTGGTTCCTCCGGATGTGTGCGTTTTTCGCAGTTCCCGGACGGATTTTTTGGGACGCTTGCACTCCCTGCTGCAACGCTATCCGGCCCAGGCCCTGGTGCTCGTCCCAGCCGACACACCTTTTGTGGATCCAGTGCTCATCGACCGCTTGGTGACGGAAGCCCGGGAACATCCCCAGTGTGATTATCTGTGCTACGCCACCGCTGATGGGAAAGCGCTGAACCCAGAGCAGGTGGGACTTTTCGGCGAATGGGTCCGAGCCGAAGTGATTCACGAGCTTCACCGGCGATTGGTAGCTGCGGCTGATCGCCAGCATCCGCTGCGTTATTTGCTGCATCACAGTGGGGCCTATAGTCTGCGATTGCTGGCGTTGCCAGAACCCTTGTCGCCGGAAGAAATCCGCCTCCGCGTGGAATCCGTGCAAGACTGGGAACACCTGGAAACCATCTACGAAGCCTTGGGTCCGGAACGCCTGGATTGGAAACACATTTTCCGGCTTCTCAACGACCAGCCTCAACTTCGTCGCCAGATGGCCTTGTTGAATCAACGCGCCGCCGGGCAAGGAAGCTGACTGGGCGGTTTTTGTGCCCCTGGGAAAATCTTACCAGCCAAGGATGGCCCGATTGCACGCTTGGGTTCAAGCTCCTCCCTACCTCCCCAAGCCCGAGCAGGACGACCAGTGGCTGGTCCTGCACGGGTCGTGGCCTTGGGAAGATCTGTCCAAACGCTGCTCCCTGGACCAGTGTCTTGACGCCGGCTGGGACTGGGTAGATGAGCTTGCCCAACGCTGGGGCCAAGTTCTGACCGGGACGGAGGATTCCCAGGTGCACTGGGCCACCAAGCCCTGCGAAGCTGCCCTGTTCTGCTTCCTACATGCCTTGCCCTTGCGCTACTTCCTGGTGGATTTGCTCCGCACCGTGGCATTTCTTCATGCCCACCGGAACCGTTGGAGCCAAGTGCACTTTCACACTCGGGGCGAACAAGACAAACCTTATGAGAAACTTTTTCGCCACTGGGGTCACAGTTCCGGCGTGCCAGTGCAAGTGGAGCGTGAAGGCCCTCGGGAAGTTGGCACAGGTTCGCTCCAGAACTCTGCGGGAGTTGCAGTTTCCAACCTTCGGCGTTTATTGGGCAGGATGCATCGGCTTCAGGCCCGATGGGCCGGCCAAAAGCGTCGCAAGCTGCCTGCACTTTGGCTTTGTGGCAATCCCCGGGTGCTTGCCCCCCTGGCCCCTGAGTTGGCCCGTGCCGGTTGGGCTCCCTTGTGGCTCTTTCCCCAGGTGGCTCTGCGGTGGTGGAGGAGGAGCCTCCAAGGGGGGCTGGGGCAGTGGTTCTATGGCGCCCAAGCCGGTTCCCGACCTCCCTGGCCCGCCTGTGCTCCGCAGCTTCTTCGGGCCGAGATGCTGGGCGTGAACCTGGCCGAAAGTCTCAACGAGTTCCTGGCTAGGCGGTGGCGAGGGTTTGGAAAAGCCGTAGCTTGGGCTTGGGCAAGTTTTCGGCAAGCTTGGGCCCACTGCCCGCCTGAGGTGATTCTTTTGGACGAAGATGCCACCTGGCCCAAGCGACTCCTGGTCCACCTGGCTAGGGAGCAAGGGGTGCCCACGGTGGTGATTCAGCATGGGGTGCCTCGGCTCAAGTTCGGGTTTGCTCCGTTGGTGGCCGATTGGATTTGCGTCTGGGGAGCCGAATCGGCCCAAGTGCTCCAAAGCTGGGAAGTGCCCGCAGAAAAGATCCTCATCACCGGATCGCCGGAACACGATGGAGTGTTTGCTCCCGGAAAGCGATTCCATCGTGCAGTGCCAGGGCCCCCTGCCCTTCGGCCTGGAGAGCCGATCCGAGTGCTGTTTCTGGCCACCGTGTGGCCTCGGTCGCAAAGGCCCGAGCCTTTGGGTTTTCATCTGACCGAAGCTGCTTATCGCCGCCTGCTCGCGGCGGTGGTGGAGTGTGTGCTGGAATGTCCCCGAACGGAGCTGGTGATCAAACTCCACCCTCGGGAACAAAATCAGAAAGTATTCCGGCAATTTGTTCCCACGGAGCAAAAAGACCGCGTGCGCTTGGAGGGGAAAAAGGGGCTTTGGGACCTGTTGCCCCGAGTTCATGTGGTGTTTTGTCTGGCCTCAGGCTCAGGAGTGGAAGCTGCGGCTGCCGGATGGCCAGTGATTGAGTTGATTCCCCCTGGCGGCAAGGAACTGTTGCCGGCTCGTCGCTGGGGAATGGTCGCCGTGGCCCAGGATGCCTCCCAGGTACGAAGAGCCTTCCGCCAACTGCTGACCCAACTGGAAGAACGCTCCTGGCAACCTTGGCTTCTGGAGAGCCGCCAACGGGTGTTTGCCAACTTTGGCCGTCCGGCAGTGCCGGAGGTGGTAGGCGTGGTGCAACAGGTGGTCCGTGGGCTCCAAGACCGGCAAGGACAGGAAAGTTCCTCCCCCTTGCAAACTCAAAGAACTGCGGTGGGATGAGCACGGTTTCGGCTACGCCGAGGGCTTCGGTTCCAGCCCACTCGGGCTCCTTGATTCGCCATTGGATTCAGTTGGGGTTGGGTTCGGTGGTGGGTCAGGTGTTGGGAGCCCTCAGCGCGCTGGTGTTGCGGATGCTTTTGTCTCCGGGGGCCATGGGCGTGTGGCAAGGCTGCCGCTTGCTGCTGAGCTACTCCAATTATGCGTCCCTGGGCGTGGTCAAAGCCGCCGCCCGAAAGTGGTCCGTGGAGTGCGGCCAGGGCCGAACTGAACATGCTCAACAGGCTGCCAATGTGGCCTGGACTGTGGCCTTGCTGGGTTCGCTGGCAGCCGCGGGGGCAGCGGCCGCCGCAGCCCTCTGGCAGTGGAAAAGCTCCCAAAACTGGAGCACCACTTGGGCGGCAGCCTTGGCCCTGACGGCACTGGTGATCCCCTTGCAACGCTGGGTCACAATGCGAGTGAGTCTGCTACGCGCCGCCAGCCGGTTTGAGTTGCTGGCTCGGCTCTCGGTGTGGGAAGCTCTGTGGGGATTGGTCTTGGGAGCTGTGGGAGCTTGGGCGGCAGGCCCAGTAGGTCTGGTGGGAGCCACGGCCCTGGGACTGCTCCTGGCCCAAGTGTGGCTTTCCCGACACCGCGCCCCTCAAGCCTACCTGAGCTGGAACCTCCGACTTGCCCGAGAACTGGTGCAACTGGGCATGCCGCTGGTGCTAGGCGGGGCTGTGTTCTCTCTGCTTCGCAGTGTGGACAAGCTAGTGCTGTTGTTCGCAGTGCCGCAGGGGGAGTATGCCTTGGGCTGCTACTCGGTGGCCCTGTTAGCTCAAGGGCAGTTGTTCGGCTTGGGCAACTTGCTGGCCGGGGTGCTGGGACCTCGTCTGGCCGGAGCTTGGGGACGGACCAAAAGTCGGCCCTGCGTGGCCCTCCATGCAGCCGAAACCACCCGAGCCTTGGCCCTGGTGATGGCCTTGCCGGTGGGATTGGCGGTGCTTTGGGGCCCGGTGGTGCTTCAGTGGCTGTTGCCCCAGTATCGGCCCGGACTTCCTGCCCTAAAATGGTTGGCTCTGGGCTCGCTAGCCCTGGTGCTGGCTTTGCCTGGGCAACATGCCTTGGTGGCCGTGGCTCGTCCCGGGATACATCTGTTGCTGAGTGCTTTGGCTGCCGTGGTGGGGTTTGGGGCAACCCTTGGGACTGTGGGGCCAGAGCCTTGGGAACCGGTGGCCCGGGCCATGTGTGGCACCTATTGGGGATTTGCCTTGGCCATGCTTTGGGTGGCCTTGCGTCCGGCGGGCCCTCGGGCTCTGCTTCATTTGCCGGGTGTGATTGCGGCTTTGGCTGCTCCTGGAGCAGCGCTTGGCATGGAAGGGGTCCCGATGTCGCTTGGCGTCAAAAGCCTGATCGTGTTGGCCGCTTGGGCAGCCAGCTTGAGCGTACAGTGGTCGTGGTTCTGGCACTTGATCCAGCAGGGCGAAACTTGCCATGAGTCAAGCTAGTCGTATTGCCTGTGCAGCTTCCGGCGTTGCCAAGGCCCGGCCTCCCTGGAGTCAGATGGCCCGGTTGTGCCAAAAGCCCGACTATCGCACCCAAGGCAGTTGGATGGCTCGCCGCGTGGCCCGACCGCTGGCTCAGGCAATCACCTGGATTCTGGCCCCCTGGGAAGTCAACCCCCACCTGATGACCGTCTTGGCTTGGGCGGTGCTGTTGGGCTCGTCGGTGGCTTGGGGCACTGGACACTCGTGGGGAGTGCTGGTCGGAGGATTGGGACTTCAGCTCTGGTACTTGCTCGATCATGTAGATGGCCAACTGGCCCGACTCCAACGACGCGAACGCCTGGAAGGGGTGCTGCTGGACTATCTGATGCACTTGAGTTTCTGGGTGTGGGTTCCTTGGGGAGTGGGAGTAGGGCTGTGGCTTCGGCTGCAACAGCCGCTTTGGCTTCTGGCGGCCGCAGCCTGGAGCTGGGGAGAGCTGATGCTGCACTCCACCAGCCCGATGCGCTACCCAGCCATGTTCAAACGGCTCAAACGCACCTCAGGGCCCCTGCTGCTGCGACAGATCCTTCCCCGAGAACATCGCTCCCGGGAAGCACCAAGGGGACTGCTCAAGCGGGTGTTTTGTTGGGGGCGTCGGGGGCTGGAAACTCCCGCGGTGATGAACGCCTTGGGCTTGTTGGCTTTGGCAAGCTGGGCTGTGGACGAGCAATGGCTGGCAGTGCGGATTTATTGCGGAGTTTTGGCCCTGGCGGCTCCTGCGGCCGCCGTGGTAGTTTTGTTTCGGGAAGTGCTCTTGGAACGCACCCAGGCGGAATTTCGGCGATGGTTCCAAGTCCCCCCGGGCCATCGGGTCCGGTACGCCCCCGGTTGCTGGACCGTGGTGCCCCAGCAGGAGCCCTCTTCAGGCAATTCCCCCAGGCAACCCCCGACTTCGCAAACCCTTCGGATGCCAGACAAACAGGCCGCATGAACGCCACCCGGGCTCCAACCTCTCTGGGAGCGAACCCGACCGGCACGAAGGCACTGACCCACCTGGCGTGGATTGGCTTTGGGTCCAAGCGGGCCGCTGCCTGGCTGCTAGCACTGCTTGGAGCAAGAGGCGTTGTCCGGTCGGGTCAATTGGGCTACTTTTGCTGACACTCCCAACGGAGCTGCAAGCTGTGGAAGCCTACCATGTGCCTCGTTGTAGTCGGCGTTGTTGGGCCACCGGGCGCACTTTGCAGCCAGGAGAGGGCTATTATTCGGTTTTGCTTTGGGAAGGGGGGGAACTGGTGCGTCGGGACTACAGCGTGGAAGCCTGGCATGGCCCTCCCGAGGAAGCTATCGGCTGGTGGCGAGGGGAGGTGCCCTCGGGTCCTCCCAAACCCGATGTGGCCACCCCCGAGCAACTCCTGGCCTGGTTGGAACAACTGCTCCAGCAGCCCGAACAGGCCGACTTGTGCTATGTGCTGGCACTTTTGCTGGTGCGACGGCGAGTGCTTCGTTTGGAGCGGGAGACCACCGGTCCGGAAGGCCCTGTGCTGGAACTTCACACCCCAGGGCCGGAGCCACGCAGCTTTCGCGTTCCGGTGCGCCAGCCCGAGCCCCAACGCCTGCACGAAATTGAACAGCAGTTGAAAAAAGTCCTGTTTCCCCAACTCTCCCGTTCACCTTCGGAAGCCAAGACTGAATGAACAGCGGTTGTGTTGCCCGGGCTTGTGGTGCCAGAGTCTCCCTTTCGGGCCTGGGAGCCGTAGGGATGTTAGGCTGGTTCCTGGCTTTGGGGAGCGGGTGCCATGTGCTTCACCGCAACTCCGCTCCCCCTGTGTTCGGCCCTCAGACTTCCTTGGAACAAGTGCTCCAGCGGACCAATCGCCAGTCGGCCCAAGTGATCTCGCTTTATGCCGATCAGGCCCGG
>JAJRRR010000188.1 GCA_024279285.1 Planctomycetota bacterium | reverse complement strand
TCACCCGAGCAGCGAAAGGAGCCAGCATGAACCCCGCACGAAGGGAGCCGGATGTGAGTACGTATTCGGGACGCTGCGCCAAGCGGCTTCGGGAATTGCGAGAACGAGCAGGGCTTTCGGTGGAAGAAGTGGCCGACGCCCTGGGGGTTTCCTATCGCGCGGTCTATCACTGGGAGCGTGGAACCAACGAGCCAAAACTGGACTACCTACCAGAACTTGCGCGTCTGTTCGGCCTCAAGTCGCCGCGGAGTGTGCTGGCACCCGAGTAGTAGCATTGAAGAAAATCTTCAAAATCTATATTGACTGTTTTCTTCAAAGCGATACACTTCACTTGGTCACACCGGGCGCCCCGGAGACACCCCGCCCCGTAGGCCCTGCTCGGTGTGACCTAAAACCGGCCCGCGGGGCTTTTTTCAGGAGCAAGCTTATGCCCTGGCCCCCGGGTTCCACTTCTGTCTCTTCTGAGATTCCGCCACTCGTTCTCCGGGGGCTTTTTCTACGCGGACCACGGGCAGCAAGGAGTCTTTTCCGCCCTTGTTTTGGCCGGGGGTTCCCGTGGCCGCCCCCGGCCGCTTCCCAAGACCCAAAGGAGTCAAGCCATGGGAATGGGATTAGGAGCAGAGCCTTCGTGGATGTGGCGATCGTATGAGCAGGAGCGGGCCGAGTGTGCCGAGAGTTTCTGGGAAGGCGTGGGGCTGGCGGTGGATGCGATCAACTGCCTGGCCCCCGGGAAGCTCCAGGCCCAGGAAGGCCCCCTGCGACCAGCCAAAAAGAAAGGCGGTTGTCCCACGCTGGAACTGCAACTGAAGTTCACCCTGCCGGTGGACCCGGCCGGAGATTGGGATGCCCGAGAGTTTCTCTTGGAAGTGCAGCAGTTGTTGGAAGAGGCTGCCCAACAGTTGCAGCCCTGGTAAGTTCCCCCTTGCACAAGGAGTCTGGTCATGGTGGCTCGTAATGTGCGTCAGGAATTACTCGTGCTGGCCCAAAAATTTGAACAGGCCGAGGACCACCTGGCGTGGTTACAAAAACAAATCCTGCAGCGGCTCAAACAGCTCGGCTACGACTACGGAGACAAAGTCCAAGTGGGCAATCTGCTCGTGGAAGTGGGGCAAACCACCGTCTACATCCAAAGAGCCCAGGAGGTGATCCGATGAAACCCCATCTGTCGGTCACTCAACTGGAAATGTATGCCCGCTGTGGGGAGCAGTACCGCCGCCGCTATGTGGAGGGGGAAATTATTCCCCCGGGCGTGGCCCTGGCAGTGGGGCGTGGCGTGCATGGCGGGGCGGAAGAAAACTTCCGCCAAAAGGTCGAAAGCCACCGTGACCTGCCAACGCAGCAGATCGTCGATGCGGCCGTGGCCAGCTTCGAGCAGACGATCAAGGAAGGCGTCCAGCTAACCCCTCAGGAAGAAGCCACGGGCCGAAAGAAGGTGCTGGGCCAGGCCAAGGACCAGGTGGTGCAACTGGCCCAGTTGCACGCCCAAGAGCAGGCCCCGGAATACCAGCCGGTGGAAGTCGAACAGCCCTATCGGCTGGAGCTTTCCGGGGCCAGCCACGATCTGCTCATGGTGCCCGATCTGGTGGACGACCAGCAGCGGGTTGTGGACATCAAAACACGCACCCGCCGCTATCGTCAAGAGGATGCCGACCAGTCGCTGCAACTGACCGCCTACGCGGCCGGGTTCCACCGCCGCCACGGTCACCCGCCCCGGGAACTGCGGCTAGATGCCCTGGTGAAGAACAAAAAACCGGTGCGCCAGGTGGTCACGACCGCCCGCGGGGAGCCGGACTACCAGGCCCTGGCGGCCCGGATCAACGCCATGCTGGCCGGGCTGGACAAGGGCATCTTCATGCCGGCAGAGGTAGGCCACTGGTGTTGCTCGCCCACCTGGTGCGGGTACTGGAACACCTGTCCCTATGTCAATTCCGCTCGTCAAGAAGCTGCAAGGAGGAACGGACATGAGTAGCTCGGAACTTTCTCCGATCGGTTCCACCAGCGTTCAGGCTCTGGGCGCGCTGCCCGAAGAGGCGGTGTTGCTGAAGATGGAAAATGAGAACATTCAAGCCTTGGCGCAGGCGCAACCTCGGAATTATGAATCCATCAAGCAGAACCTGCTGGCCCAATTGCGGGCCTATCCGGCGTTTGCTCGCACGGTGATTTACACCAAACCAGTGGGTCGGGATGCCCAGGGCAAGATGCAGTATGCCCGAGGGCTTTCCATCCGGGCGGCCGAAGCGATCGCCGAGGCCTACAAGTACAACCGGGTTTGTTCCACCGTCACTCCGCTGGACGAGGACACCGTGCGGGTGGAGGCCCGGTTTGTGGACTATCAAAACGGCCGGATTTGGCAGGATTCGGGGGTGATTTCCCGCTGGTATCGCTCTCGCAACGGCAAGATGGTCCGCCATCCGGAAGACCGGTTCTGGAATGTGGTGGTCAAAGCGGAGGTGAGTCGCCGGGTGCGGGAGGTGATCCTGAGGAGTGTGCCCCCGGGGCTGCGGGCCGAGTTGATGGAGCAGGCCGAGCGGGTGATCGACGAGTTGCTGGATGAGTCCACGGTGGAGAAGATCATCGCCCACTTTGCTGCCAAGGGAGTGACGCTGGAGCAGTTGGAGCAGCACCTGGGCCGCACCCGTAGGGCTGGCTGGACCAAAGAGGATCGTCGCACGCTCCTTCTGCTGTGGAATGCCATTGAGACCGGAGAAACCACGGTGGAAGAAGCCTTCGGCCAGCAGGGAGGTGGCAAAAGCACTCCCACCGGTGCCGAAGGGCAAGTCTCGGCCGAGTCGCTGACGGGCCCCCACCCGGTAGGACCGGGAGCCACTGGGAGCTTCCGCTCCGGCTCTGAAACCGCCAGTGGTGCGGAAGCACCAAGTCGCCCAGGCTCGCAGCCTGCGGCGGGGCC
>JAJRRR010000187.1 GCA_024279285.1 Planctomycetota bacterium | reverse complement strand
TAAGTGCAATTTCTTACCATTTAACGGCTTAGAGTAAGCACGGTTTTGTTCAGGTGATAAAATCCTACTGTGGAGGGGGCTGAGCGTCAGCCCCCAAGGTGCCGTCCCTCCCCCCATGGTGGAGCCAGTGCCTATGTACAATCCCCTGATGGAGGAAATGGAAGACGAACACACCCCTTCCCCTGAGGAAGTGGTGGAAGAGCTGGCCGAAGCCGAAGAGCTGGACGACCTGGAAGACGACTTGCCGTTGGAGGTGGACGACTCCGCGCCGGTTGATCCCAACGAAGCCCTGGCCGACACTGACGAACTCTTGGCCGAAGAAAGCGAAAGCTGGTCGGATGATCCGGTGCGGATGTATCTGACCCAAATGGGCGAAATCCCCCTGCTGACCCGAGAGCAGGAAATCGCCTTGGCCCGGCAGATCGAAATGTCCCGGGCCCGATTCCGAAGAAAGCTCCTGGAATGTGATTGGGTGCTCAAACAAGTGGTCCGCACCCTTTGGCGGGTGCACCGAAATGAATTACCGTTTGACCGCACGGTGCAAGTTTCGGTCACCGATCGGCTGGAAAAACACCAGATTCTTCATCGCCTGCCGCATAACCTACGCACCCTCCAAGAGCTGATCCGACGCAACCGCCGCGACTATCGTCTGGCCACTTCCAAGAAGGCCAAACGGGCCGAGAAACTGGCCGCCTGGCGACGCTTGGGGCTGCGTCGGGCACGAGCCGTCCGGCTGGTGGAAGAACTGGGACTGAGAACCCAACGGATTGAAAACCTCATTGAAGTGCTGGAACGGTACAGCCGCCAAGTGGATGAGCTTAAACAACAGTTGGAGGAAATGAAACGCCTCAAGGCCTCCCCTCAGCAGCGCAAACCTCTGGTGGACCAATTGAGGCAAATCCTCCAAATGCTCCAGGAAACTCCCACCAGCTTGCGTCGCCGCGTGGAGTATCTGAAAAAGGCTTACGCCGAATACCAAGATGCCAAACGCGGCTTGTCCGAAGGCAACCTGCGGCTGGTGGTCTCCATTGCCAAAAAATACCGCAATCGCGGCTTGAGTTTCCTGGACTTGATTCAGGAAGGCAATGCCGGCCTGATGCGAGCCGTGGACAAGTTTGAATACCGCCGCGGGTTCAAGTTCTGTACTTATGCCACCTGGTGGATTCGTCAGGCCATTACCCGAGCTGTGGCCGATCAGAGCCGCACCATTCGCATTCCCGTGCACATGGTAGAGACCATGTCCAAGGTGCGCAATGTGGCCAGGCAACTTTATCAAAAACTAGGCCGCGAACCCACCGTAGAGGAGATTGCCGAAGCGGCCGGCACTCCCGTGGAGGAAACTCGCCGCGTGATGGCCATGAATCGCTATCCCATCAGCCTGGATCGACCCGTGGGCAACAGTGAAGACAGCCAGTTCGGAGACCTGTTGCCTGATCAGGAAGCCGAAAACCCGGTCCAGGGAGCCAACCAGGACATGCTCAAAGAGCGCATCAACAAAGTGCTCAAAACCCTCAGCTACCGAGAGCGCGAAATTATCAAGCTCCGCTACGGATTGGGCGATGGATACAGTTACACGCTAGAAGAAGTGGGCACTATCTTCAAGGTGACCCGAGAACGCATCCGGCAAATTGAAGCCAAAGCGGTGCGCAAACTCCAACAGCCCAGCCGAAGCCAGGAACTGGCCGGATTCCTGGACTAAAGCCTCCGTGGTTTTGCCTGCCCTCCACCCCTTGGTTGTGACCAAGGGGTTTTTTGTTGAAATCAACAAGTTCGGGAAACATTTTGCCGCAAACTGTTGCGCAACGCTGGAGACACTCGAGGCCAAGAATCCCCCTTTCAGCAAGTCCAGGAAAGGTCAACTCCCCGAGTCTTCCTCGGCCCCAGCGGCGGCTTCCAGTACCAGATCGGCCAGGTCTTTTTGTTGGCGAACCCGTAGGGCCAGTTCCTGGGGAGCGAACACGCGCACCCGTTTCACATAGTCGTCAAACTGTTCCCGAACCAAAGTCCGCACCACCGGCGAAACCTGTTCCAAGGGACGGTAGCAGTCTTCTTTGGGATAGTAAACTTCCACATCAAACTGCACTTCACAGCGCACCGGCGGCAGATCCACCAGCAAGTGATGATCGGGGAACGCCTGACCCAATCTACGCCGCAGAAGTTCGGCCAGATGGCGGCTCAACTGCACCGCAAACGGGTAAGGCCGATGGGCCAGTTGGCGATAGACCAACGGTTGTTCCAGAAAGCTGAACTGAGCCACCCGTTTGTAGAGCCGACGCACCGGGCCAAAGATCCCTTGAAGCAACTCGTGCTCGGCCAGCCCCTGACTTTGACCCAACAACTGCTGAATCATCCGGTTTTCGTCCAGTTGGAAAAGCTCCTCCAAGTTGAGGTTCCGATAGAGGGCAAAAAACGCCCGTTGGAACATTGCCGTGGCTGCGCGAACTGCATGATGCCAATACACCTCGCTGAACATCACATATCGGGCAAAAACCATCAGCTCCGCGGCGGTTTTGCCCTTTTCGGTGATGGCCAGTGCGTCTCCACGACGGTTCAAGCACAGAGCGCCAATGAGCCGCTGCTGGTCAAAGTTTTTGCCATAAGGAACGCCCGCGTGCAGGCTGTCGCGGTAAAGGTAGTCCATTTTGTCAATGTCAATGGGCCCGGAAAGCATACTAGCCAAGATGCGCGCGGATCGGGAACCACGGCCCGAGGTGAGCAGTTCCAGCACTTGCTCGGGTTCCACGCGCCAATGGTGTTGCAACACCTGAGCCACCTGGGAATGAAAGAGGAAGTGCCGGGCAAAGTGCTCATGCACCGGCACTCCTGGCAGCTCTAGCTCCTCTACCCAGTGGCAAAACGGCCAATGGCCCAAATCGTGCAAAAGCGCCGCAGCCAGAAACACCTCGCACTCCTGGGGGCTGACTGCTTCAAAGCGAGGATCGTGTGCCAAGCGGCGAAGAAACAGCAGCCCCAGCCGATACACGCCTAAAGAATGCTCAAACCGCGAGTGGGTAGCGCCCGGATAAACCAATCGCACCAGTCCCAATTGGCTCACCTGGGCCAAACGGCGAAAAGCGGGCGTGTCCACTAGCGCCACCACGCGAGGGGTCAACGGGACATCCAAACCCGGGGGAATGCGCACCAAGTGCCGCCGATGGTCCAAAGCCACCAGCTCAGGAAGCTGCAACACCGGATGCATCTTCGGCTCCCATCGGCAGCGTTAGTTGGCCGTTCC